>JAYWDL010000468.1:0-3258 GCA_043779865.1 Polaromonas sp. | reverse complement strand
AGCACAAGGTCACGATGGAAACCGGCGAAATGGCGCGCCAGGCTGGCGGTGCTGTGCTGGTTGATATGGACGGCACCGTCGTGCTGGCGACCGTGGTTGCCAAAACCGATGCCAAACCCGGCCAGGACTTCTTTCCCCTGACGGTTGATTACCTTGAAAAAACCTACGCCGCCGGCCGCATTCCTGGCAGCTTCTTCAAGCGCGAAGGCCGCCCCAGCGAGTTTGAGACGCTGACGTCCCGCCTGATCGATCGCCCGATCCGCCCGCTGTTTCCTGAAGGCTTCTTCAATGAAGTGCAGGTTGTGATTCATGTGCTGTCGCTGAATCCTGAAGTGGAGGGCGACATTCCCGCGCTCATCGCCTCCAGCGCAGCGTTGTCAATTTCCGGCATTCCGTTCAATGGCCCGATTGGCGCTGCCCGCGTGGCCTACATCGGCGGCCAGTATGTGCTGAACCCCGGCAAGACCCAGCTGAAAGATTCCACCATGGACCTGGTGGTGGCCGGCACCGAAGCCGCCGTGCTGATGGTCGAGTCCGAAGCCAAGCAGCTGTCTGAAGAAATCATGCTGGCTGCCATCGTGTTTGGCCATGAGCAGGGCAACATCGCCATCAATGCCATTCATGAACTCGTTCGGGAGGCGGGCAAACCGGTCTGGGACTGGCGGGCACCCGCCAAAGACGATGTGCTGATCTCGAAAGTGGTCGCACTGGCCGAAGAAAAGCTGGCTGCGGCCTATCAGATTCGCAACAAGCAGGCGCGTACCCGTGCCACGCGCGAAACCTATACCTGGGTGAAGAAGGGTCTGAAAGCCGAGGGTGTTGAATTCGATGTCGTAGCCGTTGAAGGCTTGCTGTTCGACATTGAAGCCAAAATTGTTCGCAGCCAGATTCTGGCCGGCGAGCCGCGCATTGACGGCCGCGATACGCGCACCGTTCGCGCGATTGAAATCAGGAACAGCGTGCTGCCCCGTACCCACGGTTCGGCCCTGTTCACGCGTGGCGAAACCCAGGCGCTGGTGGTGACCACGCTGGGCACCGAGCGCGACGCGCAACGCATTGACGCGCTGTCTGGCGACTATGAAGACCGCTTCATGCTGCACTACAACATGCCTCCGTTCGCCACCGGCGAAACTGGCCGTGTGGGCTCGCCAAAGCGTCGCGAAATCGGCCATGGCCGCCTGGCCAAGCGCGCGCTGATCGCCGTGCTGCCAAGCAAGGAAGAGTTTCCGTACACCATGCGCGTGGTTAGCGAAATCACCGAGTCCAATGGCTCGTCGTCAATGGCCTCCGTCTGCGGCGGCTGCCTGTCATTGATGGACGCCGGCGTTCCCATGAAAGCACATGTGGCTGGTATCGCCATGGGCCTGATCAAGGAAGACAACCGCTTTGCCGTGCTGACCGACATTCTGGGTGACGAAGATCATCTGGGCGACATGGACTTCAAGGTCGCGGGCACCACCTTCGGTATCACCGCGTTGCAGATGGACATCAAGATCCAGGGCATTACGAAGGAAATCATGCAGGTCGCACTGGCCCAGGCCAAAGAAGCCCGCATGCATATCCTGGGCAAGATGCAGGAAGCCATGGGCGAAGCCAAGACCGAAGTGTCTGACTTTGCGCCGCGCCTGTATGTGATGAAAATCAACCCCGACAAGATCCGTGACGTGATCGGGAAGGGTGGCGCGGTAATTCGCGCGCTGACCGAAGAAACCGGAACGCAGATCAACATCGAGGAAGACGGCACCATCACCATCGCCTCGAACGACAGCGCCAAGGCCGATGAAGCCAAGCGCCGCATTGCCGAGATCACTGCTGAAGTTGAAATCGGCAAGGTTTATGAAGGTGCCATCACCAAGATACTGGACTTCGGTGCGCTGGTCAACCTGATGCCAGGCAAGGACGGTCTGCTGCACATCAGCCAGATTGCCCACGAGCGTGTCGAGAAGGTGACCGACTACCTGAGCGAAGGCCAGATCGTCAAGGTCAAGGTTCTGGAAACCGACGAAAAAGGCCGCGTCAAGCTGTCGATGAAGGCGTTGCTGGACCGTCCTGTCCAGAATCAGGGCTGATAGACATCTGCTATTGATTTTGTATCTGCCTGCGCATATGGAACGTGCGCGGGCAGCACAAATGACCGGAAAAAATCATGAGAGTCATTGAAATCACCTCCTTTGGCGCGCCTGACGTGCTGCGCCCAAGTGAGCGTCCAGACCCTGTACCTGTTGCGGGCGAAGTGCTCATCCGCGTTGCTGCCTCCGGCGTGAACCGGCCTGACGTGCTGCAGCGCACCGGCAATTACCCGGTGCCGCCCGGCGCGTCCGACATTCCGGGACTTGAAGTTGCTGGCGAGATCATCGCAGGCGACGTTTCGGCGATGGCGGCGGCCGGTTTCAAGATCGGCGACCGCGTTTGTGCCCTGGTGGCGGGTGGCGGTTATGCCGAGCTGTGCGTTGCACCCGTCGGGCAATGTCTGCCCGTGCCTATGGGTTTGAGTGATGTGCAAGCAGCGTCGCTGCCCGAAACCTTCTTTACGGTCTGGAGCAACGTCTTTGAGCGGGCCTACCTTCAAAAAGGCGAAACCCTGCTGATTCAGGGTGGTTCCAGCGGGATTGGCGTCACCGCCATCCAGATTGCCAAAGCCATGGGCGCAATGGTGCTGGTGACTGCGGGTAGCGATGAAAAGTGCGCGGCCTGCGTGGCATTGGGCGCCGACCACGCAATCAACTACAAGACCAGCGACTTTGTCGAAGAAGTCAAAAAACTGACGAACGGCCAAGGCGTCAATGTCATCCTTGACATGGTCGCCGGCAGCTACGCATCGCGTGAAGTCGAGTGTCTGGCCGAAGATGGCCGTCTCGTCATCATTGCCGTGCAGGGCGGTGTCAAGGCCGAGTTCAACGCCGGTCTGGTGCTGCGCAAGCGGCTGACGATCAGCGGTTCGACCTTGCGTCCCCGTTCACTGGAATTCAAGACAGCGATTGCCAGGGCGCTGAAAGAAAAGGTCTGGCCGCTGATTGCCAGCGGCGCCATCAAGCCCGTCATCCACAGCACTTTTGCCGCTGCAGACGCATCCCGGGCACACACGCTGATGGAGTCGAATCAGTACATCGGCAAGATCGTTTTAACCTGGTAACTGGCAAGCAATATGAAAAAGCTGATTGCGGGGAACTGGAAAATGAACGGCAGCCTGGCTGCCAATGAAGAATTGCTGACCGCGCTGGCCGCCGGGCTCGGTCAAAGCCCGTCCTGTGAGATCGC
>JAYWDL010000467.1:0-3261 GCA_043779865.1 Polaromonas sp. | reverse complement strand
GCCAACCTGCTGGGCGGCTACCTGGTTGGCGTGGCCATCGCGGTGCTCCAGTCCATGCCGCAGATTGACCCGGTCTGGCGCCTGCTGCTGGTGACCGGCTTTCTGGGCGGACTCACGACGTTTTCCACCTTTTCGGCCGAGGTCGTGATTTACCTGCTTGAAGCCCGCTACGGCCTGGCCGCAGGCGTTGCCCTGCTGCATGTGATGGGCTCGCTCCTGATGACGGTGGCGGGTATCAAGACCGCTGTGTTTTTTATAGCTGCTCGTGCAGCCTAGGCGTTCTCAAAAGCACTGTTTGGCTTGAATTCCGGATGTCAATTCAGTGCGGCCTTCCGCTGGCAATCCAGTCCTCGACTGACCGCATCGTCAGGCGGTAGCGGGCGCAGTTGTTCACGGTGAGCTTGGCCAGTTCGTCTTCAAGCATCGCGGCAAACTTTGGCGCTTCATCGCCCAAGCCCAGCACCCCCATGGCCGCGCTGGCACTCAAGCCCTCGCGCACGACGGACTGAATGGCGTCGTTCAGCCGCTCACGGTGGCGCACACGAAACGGGTCGGGCATGCCCATGGACTCAAGGACAACCGCGTACTTTCTCAGGCCGCGCCGGTAGCTCCAGGCAAACAGCTCGCTGGCCAGCGACACGTCCAGCAACTCATACACGCCGATCATGGCCAGCGCATAGTCCTGGGGCTCGACATCCAGAAAAGACAGCGGCGCGCAGTTGTACAGCATCAGCGGAATATTGGCGGCGAGCCGACTGCATCGCTTGTTGCCGTCTTCAAAAGGCTGCAGGTAGGCCAGGTTGATCCACAGAAAAAAGGCGGCTTCCACGGGATTTTTGATGAGCCGGGCGCGTTCGATGACCGTGCCCAGCATTTCGTTGAGCAGCGATGGCACCTGGGTGGGCAAATACACCGTGTCACTAATATGAACGACCTTGTGGCGCACGGCGCCCAATGCGTCGGCGTCGTCCAGCAGGTCCTGCATCAGCAGGGCATGAAGGTTGGCAATGACAGGCTGGGTCAACCCATACTGAGGGACGGCGTCCACCATGAATTCAATGGCGCGCTTGTGGTTGAGCAGCATCACCGCGTCGCGGCCGCCATCATGCACACCTTTTTCAAACAGCTGCTCGGTTGCCAGCAGACTGTAGGTGTTGCCTTCCAGTCGTGAAGAAGACCAGGACAGGTCAATCAGCAAGGGCTCCAGAACCTTGCGCGCATAGGTGCCTGCCGCCTGCTGGCCCGGCATGCGGCCTTCGTCAAACAGCGCCCGGGCCAAATCTGCCGGCAATAGTGACGAGACATTGGGCAGGTAGTTGTCCACGAATTGACGCTGGTAGGTGACCGGATCGCGCGCTGCGAGCGGGCGTCGTAGCGCATTCTGCAGGGCGCGAGCGGACACAGACCAGGGCGGCGAGACGCTTGCAACGATCCGGTCTATGGCAGAAGCCGTATCAGTGATTATTTTTACCTGAGTGCTGCCCAGGCGATAGCGGGTGGCTCGGGCATGGCCTGTGCGGACGAGTTGCTGCTGGCGCAACATCGGCGCCAGATGCCGCTTCAGCGTGGCCAGACTGAGGCCCGTCAGGATGGCGAGTTCGCTGGAGCTGACTTCGGGTAATGCTGCTTCAGCACGGGCCTGAAAGGCCGCCAGAATGCGTTGTTGAGTTGCCTGGAGATTCATAAATCAGCTCAGTATTAGCTCAAAATGAGCCGATAGTTCAATATTAACTCAAATGAGCGAATAATTCGAGCTGATTAACACGCTGCACTCTCTGCAAATTATTTGCATGACTATTATTTTTATAGCTGGCGCGTTCGCCAGGCAAACACCAGCAACACGCCGGTTCGTCTTCGTACGTTCGAGTTCAATGATTGTGGGCGCCCGGCGGCGCGTCTTTGTTTGCAGCAGTGCCTGCCGCAACAGCAGGCGCCACCTTGCCAACCGGCACCTTCATCTCAAGCCTGCTTTCAATCCCTCCAGCATCCCTGAACTTCAGCGTTAGCGGAACCGTGCTTCCCGGCAGCAGCGGCTGGTTCAGGTCCATCAGCATGATGTGATAGCCGCCGGACTTGAAGTCCACCGTTTTCCCGGCGGGCAAATCAAGCGCCGGCAGCTCGCGCATGGTCATGACATTGCCGTTCATTTTCATTTCGTGCACTTCGGCAACGCCCGCCACCGGCGAGGACACGCCCACCAGGCTCGTCGCCGATGTGGCCGTGATGCGCATGAACGCGCCTGTGCTCTTCTGGCCCGCCACCGTTGCGCGCACCCAGGCGCCCTCAAGCTGTAAGGGCTGGGCTGGCTGCATCAGGCTGGCGACAGGCGCCGGCCCGGCCACCTTAACAATTTGGGTAAAAGCGGGTATTGCGAGCATGCAGACAACGCCGACAGCTATTATTTTCGTAGCATTGATGAGTTTCATGATGTGTCTTTCAGGGTTTGATGAGGTCAGGGAACAGGCTTACAAGTCAAACTTCAGCTCGGCCAGGTAGCTGCGCTGCGGATAGGGATGGAAGTTCCAGTACTTGTAGTTGTTCAGGTTCTCGATGCCAAAGGCCGCCGTGACGGCCTTGCTGACCTGATAGCGAACGCGCAGGTCGGTGGTGAAGTACTTGCTGACGCCCTGGTAGGTGAAGCCGTTGACGTCGGCGTTGTTCAGGGTGCGGTACTGGGCGCCGCTGTAGCGCGCGCCCAGCGTGGCCGTCCACTGCGGATTGAAGCGGTAGCTCGCCACAGCGGTGGCGCGCCAGCGCGGAATATTCGGCTGCTGCTTACCCACGGTATCGCCCGGCGTGGCGACAAAGCCACTATTCTCCTTGATGACCGAATCGGCGTAGGTGATGCTGCCGCCGAGGTCCAGCCCTTTGATTCCTGCGTCAAAGCCGTTGTAGGCGGCCTCCAGACCCTGGGTGGCAATGCGGCCGACGTTCTGCACCCGGCTGATGTTCAGGTTGGCAATTGAATCGAAGGTGGTCTGCGAATACAGCGCGTCGCGCGTGTTTTCGGTGAAAAAGGTCAGGCGCAGCAGGCCGCTGCCGAGGTCTTTTTCCGCCGTCAGCTCGGTGGTCCAGGACTTTTCGGGGCGCAGGCCGGGGTCGTTGATGTACTGCGAATTGGCGGTCGAGGTCGCGCCGTACAGTTCGCCTACGGTCGGAAAGCGCACGGCCCGGCCCGCCGAGGCCTTGAGCACGGTGTCCGCAGCCCACTGGTACGAAAGCGCTGCCTTGGGCGAGACAAAGCTCTCGCTGCGGGAGGGA
>JAYWDL010000466.1:0-3269 GCA_043779865.1 Polaromonas sp. | reverse complement strand
TGCAAATGCGATGGCGGTTGTGCCCGTCCACCAGCACCTCGCCCCACAGCACCAGAGCGTCGCGGCAGCCCTCGGCCAGCAGGCTACGCTCCAGGGCGTCGTGTTCTTCGGGGGTCAGCGGGTCGATGTAGGCAAGCAGTTCTTCGTTGACCGTGATGTTCATGGTTTGGCAGACAGGCAGCAGTGGCAGGGTCACCATTTTATAAGGCCGATGATCTTGCGTGATAACGCCTGCTTTCGTCCTTAAGAGACATTGGGCCGGGTTATTACGCCGAACCCAGCTGCCTCGATGCCCCCGACTCGCTATGCGCCGCCCCTCAATGCGAAGCAGGCAGCGTGTTCGCGAAGAAAAACCGCAGCATTTCTTCACTGGCGTCGGGTCCCTTGGCATCGGTGTACGAGCCCCGCGCGCTGCCGCCCGACCAGGCGTGACCGGCGCCATGCACCGCCCAGTGCTCGGAAACAACCCGGCCGTCGTCCTGTTTGTAAATGCGCTGGGTGTAGTCACGGCCGTTGTTGCTGCGCGCCCGTTTCATCTCCGGCTTGGCAACGCCAGCGCTGGCTGCTACAACCTGCTCGCCGTTGGCAGGGTTGACGGTGGCGTCCTGGTCGCCATGAAAGACGATGGTCGGCGGGCTGACCATGGTCCGGGCTCTGGCGGCAGCGCCGGTTTGCATCACGCTGAGCGCACCCTGCACATTGGTCGCCGACCCGGTGGGCAGGCCCGAATGCACGCCCACTGCGGCGAACACGTCGGGATAGGCATCGCCCAAAATCGCCGCCATCGCGCCGCCGGCTGACAGGCCCGCCACATAGACGCGCTGCGGGTCGATGTTGTAGCGTTTCATCACATCACGCGTCATGCCCGCCAGCAGCGCCGGCTCGCCACGGCCGCGTTTCTGGTGGTTGTGCTTGAACCAGTTCCAGCAGCGCGAGCTGTTGGCACGCTGCGTCTGAGCCGGGTAGAGCACGTAAAAACCGCGCTTGAGCGCCGCTTCGTTCATGCCGGTACCGGCTGCAAAATCGTCAGGGTTCTGGGTGCAGCCGTGCAGCATCACGACCAAAGGCAGTGCCTGGCCGGTGGAAGCGGGCGGAATGTAGAGCTTATAGTCACGCGTGCCCGCCGCTTCGGTATGACTGCCGCTGATGAACTCGCCGGACGGTCCGGGATTGTCCGGTTGGGCTGGCTGCGCCGGCTTTTGCGGCCCTGGCGCTTCACGCTTGACTTCATGCGCTTCAACATCAATGACATTCACATCGTCAGCGGCTGTGGGCATGGGCACGGCGACGCCGCTGAGTGCTGCCTGAATGGCGGCCGTGGCAGCTTGCAGGTTGCCGCCTTGCGTCAGACGGGTGGCCTCGGCCATTAAATTTTGGAAAGTGGGGTTCATGGTGTTTCCTTTTGGGGGTTAGGGTCAGCGGATTCGGCTGGCCAGTGCCGCTTTCACGGCCGGGCTGGCATGCAGCGCGCCCAGCACCACCACTGAATCAATGGCGGCAAGCGCCAGTTCCGGGGTGACATCGAGCGCGATGGTGGCCAGACCAAGGACACGGATCTGCAGTGCCTCGCCCGACGCCTGCACGGCGCGCAGGTCGTCGGCGGTGAAATGCTGGATGCCGAGCACCAGCGTCTTGCGCGCCACCACCTGTTTCACCACATCGGAATGCGCGACCAGCTGGTTGCGAATGGCCGTGCGGATCAGGTCGGTGCGGTTGGCGTAAAAGCCTTCCTGCACCAGCAGGTCGATCTGGCCGAGATCGACATAGCCCAGGTTGATGGTGATTTTTTCGTCGGCCGGCTTGGCGGCGACAGCAGAGGCGGTGGCTTTAGGTGGCATGAAAGCCATCCTAACACCATCCAAGTGGATGGTTTAATGCTGTTTCTCTTCTTTACACCAACCATCGGTGGGCCGGAATATACTATTATTTTTATAGCTACTCACGACCGTGGATACTGCGCTAGAGCCACTTTTTATTCACATTCTTTGACGAAAAAGCGTGCAGCGCATTCAGTAATGCGGCGGCAAGTCGTCGCCGGCCCGGCTGAAGACACCGCTGCCTGCGTCCGGAATCTGCTGCCTGAGCTGGCCCAGCTCGCGCACCAGCGCGTCGATTTGCTGCTGCTGGCGGATGATGACCTGATTGAGCTGGTCGAGCAGGTCTTCGTTGAAGCTGGCCTTGATCTCCAGATCGGTCAGGCGATGGTCGGTGGCGTCGTTAGCTTGCATGGCCGTATTGGACACGAGTTCAGCTCGCGGCCGCCCGTCCCAGCCGGTCGCGCACGCCGTCCCATTCGGAGGTGGCGGGCGGGTTTTCAATCCAGATCAGCCGGGCGCCCTGGGCGTCGAAATCGCGTAGCACGGCGAACAGCTGCTGAGCGGTGGCTGCTGCGTCGTCAGGCATGCGGCGCAACAGTACTTTGGCGGATTTGATGCTCAGAACGCTGCGGGCATAAACCGCGATGTGAGCCGCGTCCGCGCCCAACAGATCGAGCGCGGTTTGCAGCGCGCCCGCCTCCATCAGCCGCACTTTGCCGTTGGGGGCGTAATGCGCTGCCAGCGTGCCAGGGGCGCGGGGCGCGTTGCCGACCGCTTGATGCAAGTCCTCTTTATCCAGCACCGGCTCGCCACAAGCGGCTTCGAGCTGGTCGCGGGTCAGCACGCCCGGTCGCAGCAGCACCGGCCGGCCCCGGGTGCAATCGACAATGCTGGACTCAATGCCGACCGCGCACGGCCCGCCGTCGAGCACCAGCAAATCGTCGCCAAACTCCTGGCTGACATGCTGCGCCGTGGTCGGGCTGACGCGGCCAAAGCGGTTGGCGCTGGGGCCGGCGACGCCGGTGTTGCAGGCCTTTAGAAAAGCCAGCGCCACCGGATGCGCCGGGCAGCGCAGGCCGATCGAGTTCTGTCCGCCGGCGGCGGCGGCGGCAATGCCTTCGCGGCGCGGCAAAATCACCGTCAGCGGGCCGGGCCAGAAAGCCTGCATCAGCCGGACGGCAAACGGCGGCACGCTGCTGGCGTAATCAGCCACCTGTGCTGCATCGGCCACATGAACAATCAGCGGATGGTTGGCAGGCCTGCCCTTCGCGGCAAAAATACCGGCCACGGCCTCGTCACTCGATGCATCAGCGCCCAGACCATACACCGTTTCGGTCGGAAAGCCGACCAGCCCGCCGGCCTGAATCCGGCGGGCCGCCTCAAGAATCGCTTGCGCGCTGGTGCCGGGCAGAATCATTCGGCGCTTTCAAAACCCGGCAATCCCAGCAGTCT
>JAYWDL010000465.1:0-3285 GCA_043779865.1 Polaromonas sp. | reverse complement strand
CGCCCACAGCCGCAGGGCAGGCGCAAGCGCGGATTGTTCTCGTTTTAATGGTCAAATGACCTTATTGCGCAATCAGGATGTGCGCAGCATGCTATGTTTTTAATAGCAATTACAGGCGCTGCCTGATTCCCCTGGGCGCGCTGGCTGGCCACGGGCTGACTGATAATTGCGGCCATGTCCGCCGTTTTCGACAAACCTTCCCTTTACCGCCGAACGCTTCCGCTGCTGCAGGGCTTTGACGGGCTGCTGGCCTTTGCGGTGTTTCTGCTGGCCTGCGCCGGCCTGCTGATCATGTACTCGTCGGGTTATGACCACGGCACCCGCTTTGCCGATCATGGCCGCAACATGCTGATTGCCGGCGCCATCATGTTCGTGGTGGCGCAGGTTCCGCCGCAACGCCTGATGCTGTTTGCCGTGCCGCTGTACATGGCCGGCGTGGCCTTGCTGGTGGCCGTCGCCATGTTTGGCATCACCAAGAAGGGCGCCAGGCGCTGGCTCAACGTCGGCGTGGTGATCCAGCCCAGCGAAATCCTGAAAATTGCCATGCCTTTGATGCTGGCCTGGTGGTTCCAGAAGCGTGAAGGGCAATTGCGGCCGCTCGATTTTGTCGCCGCCGTGGTGCTGCTGGCCCTGCCGGTCGGGCTGATCATGAAGCAGCCCGACCTGGGCACGTCCCTGCTGGTGCTGGCGGCCGGCCTGGCGGTAATTTTCTTTGCCGGCCTGAGCTGGAAGCTGATTGCGCCGCCGGTGCTGCTGGGTCTGGTCGGCATTTTTTTGATCGTCTGGTTCGAGCCGCAACTGTGCGCTGACGGCATGCGCTGGCCCGTTCTGCATGACTACCAGCAGCAGCGCATCTGCACCTTGCTCGACCCGTCGCGCGACCCGCTGGGCAAAGGTTTTCACATCATTCAGGGCATGATTGCAATCGGCTCTGGCGGCATGTTCGGCAAAGGCTTCATGGCCGGCACGCAGACGCATCTGGAGTTCATTCCCGAGCGAACGACCGACTTTATTTTTGCTGCCTTTTCAGAGGAGTTTGGCCTGGTTGGCAACCTGCTCCTGATTACCGGTTTTCTCTTCCTGATCGTGCGGGGTCTGGCAATTGCGATGGATGCGCCTACCCTGTTTTCGCGGCTGCTGGCCGGTGCATTGACCATGATTTTCTTTACCTATGCCTTTGTCAACATGGGCATGGTTAGCGGAATTTTGCCGGTGGTTGGCGTTCCCTTGCCCTTCATCAGTTATGGCGGCACGGCCATGGTGACGCTGGGACTGGCCATCGGCATGCTGATGTCGATTGCCAAGGCCAAACGACTGATACAAACTTGACGGCTGGGCGGGTAACCGCAAAGGCAGCTCAACGCTGCCATGCTTAAGAGCGGAGGTGACCTTGCCAGCACCCGACCGGGTCAGACTGCATACAATGACGCGATGACCTCACTCAATTCTGCCGCCGCTTCCGTTCGTCAAACCAACGTTGGAGGGCGTCCACTGGCTCGTCCGACACAGGAGTCAACCTCCGGGCGGCTGGTCATTGCACAAAAACTCCTGCTGGAGCCTTTTGGCCTGAACGATGCAGCGCTGAGCCGCGCCCTTGGTGAAATTACCTCCTATGGCGTGGATGATGCTGATCTGTACTTCCAGTACACCCGCAGCGAAGGCTGGAGCCTGGAAGAAGGCATCGTCAAGACCGGCTCCTTCAGCATCGACCAGGGGGTCGGCGTTCGCGCAGTGAGCGGTGAGAAAACCGCCTTTGCCTATTCCGACGACATTTCCGAAGCCTCGCTGCTTGACGCCGCTCGCACCGTGCGCAGCATCTCGGGTACTGGCAAGGCTGGCCGCGTGAAAACGCCGGCCCGCAAAATCGCCAGCAGCCGCTCGCTGTACCGTGACCTCGACCCGATTGCCACACTGGGCAGCACCGCCAAGGTCAAGCTGCTCGAAAAAGTCGAAAAACTGGCCAAGGCCAAAGACCCGCGCATCGTGCAGGTCATGGCCGGGCTGGCCAGTGAATATGACGTCGTCATGGTCGCGCGCGCCGACGGCACGCTGGCCGCCGATGTGCGCCCGCTGGTGCGCTTGAGCGTCACCGTGATCGCCGAGCAAAAAGGCCGGCGCGAAGTCGGCTCGGGCGGCGGCGGTGGGCGTTTTGGCCTGGCCTATTTTGATGACGTCCAGATTTCAAGGTATGTCGATGACGCCGTGGCTGCGGCGCTGACCAACCTGGACGCGCGCCCCGCGCCTGCAGGCCAGATGACCGTGGTGCTGGGCCCCGGCTGGCCCGGCATTTTGCTGCACGAAGCCATCGGCCACGGCCTGGAGGGCGACTTCAACCGCAAGGGATCGAGCGCATTTGCCGGCCGCATCGGCGAGCGTGTCGCCGCCAAAGGCGTGACGGTGCTCGATGACGGAACGATTGCCGACCGGCGCGGCTCGCTGAATGTCGATGACGAAGGCAATGCCAGCCAGCGCAATGTGCTGATCGAGGACGGCATTTTGAAGGGCTACATCCAGGACTCGATGAATGCGCGGCTGATGAAGGTCAAGCCGACCGGCAACGGCCGGCGCGAAAGCTATGCGCATGTGCCGATGCCGCGAATGACCAACACCTACATGCTCGGCGGCGACAAGGACCCCGAGGAAATCGTTGCCGGCATCAAGAAGGGCCTCTATGCCACCAACTTTGCCGGCGGCCAGGTCGATATCACTTCGGGCAAGTTCGTTTTCTCTGCCAGCGAAGCGTTCTGGGTTGAAAACGGAAAAATCCTCTACCCCGTCAAGGGCGCGACAATCGTCGGCAACGGCCCCGATGCGCTGACCCGCGTCACCCAGATCGGCAACGACATGCAGCTCGACAGCGGCGTCGGCACCTGCGGCAAGGAAGGCCAGAGCGTTCCGGTCGGCGTCGGTCAACCGACCTTGCGAATCGACGGGCTGACGGTCGGCGGCACCGCCTGATTCTGCCTGACGCTTGAGTTGGCTCAAGCCCATTGTGGTTTATCTGTGCCGTGATGAATTTCAACGTCCGTTCGCACCCCGCTCGATCACGATTTCAGTGTCGAGCAGATGCCGGGAGTGGTTCAGGTCGGATTGGCTGATTAGCACCGAAAGGCCGCTGCCGCGCATCTTCCCCACCACTTCGGAGAGCCTTTGCGACAGCGCCGGTGCTACGCCTTCGAACGGTTCGTCGAGCAGCAACAGGCGCGTGCCGACTGCCAGCGCTCTGGCCAGGGCGACGAGCTTTTGCTGCCCGCCCGACAGCAGCAAGGCTTTGCGTGCGCGCAT
>JAYWDL010000464.1:0-3287 GCA_043779865.1 Polaromonas sp. | reverse complement strand
TGGCGACCAGGCCGGTTTCCTTCTGCAGCGCGACCACTTCCTCAGCGCCTTTGAGCGTGTCGGCCAGCGGAATTTCGACCTGCACATGCTTGCCGGCCCGCAGGCACGCCAGCGTCTGCCCGGCATGCATTTGCGTCGGCGTACACAAAATCACGGCATCCACTTCGGGCAGCGCCAGGCTGTCGGCCAGGTCGGTGCTGACATGCGCAATGCCGTACTTGTCGGCGATTTGCCGTGTTTTTTCCAGCTCGCGGCTGATTAGCGAGACGACTTCGACGCCGTCGATGTTCTTGATGCCGTCCAGGTGCTTGATGCCGAAAGCGCCGGCGCCCGCCAGGGCGACTTTGATGGTTTTGCTCATTTGAACTCCTTGAATCAGTTGGGGACAGAGCTTGCGGCTTCGCCACGGCGGTCTGTCCCGCAAAGTTATTGGTTTTCGAGAATCAGGTGGCCGACGGCCGTGTTGGAAGCAGGCACATGGTAGAAGCGGTGCACCACTTTGGGCTTCGCGCCGCCATTGACATCGGCCATGGCGCCACGGGCAATCAGCCACATCACCAGCTCGATGCCTTCCGAGCCGGCTTCGCGCACATAGTGGATGTGCGGCACATTCGCCTGCGTTTCGGGGTCGGCAATCAGCTTGTCCAGGAAGGCGTTGTCGAACTCGCGGTTGATGAGCCCGGCGCGCGGCCCCTGCAACTGATGGCTCATGCCGCCGGTACCCCATATCTGCACGTTCAGGTCTTCGTCGTAGCTCTCGACGGCTTTGCGGATGGCCTTGCCCAGGTTAAAGCAGCGGCGGCCCGACGGCACCGGATATTGCACGACGTTCACGGCAAACGGAATCACCGGGCAGGGCCAGGCTTCGGGCTGGCCGCACATCAGCGACAGCGGCACCGTCAGGCCGTGGTCCACGTCCATCTTGTTGACGATGGTCAGGTCGAAGTCTTGTTGGATCACCGACTGCGCGATGTGCGAGGCAAGTTCGGGGTGGCCGATCACCATGGGCACCGGGCGCGGTCCCCAGCCTTCGTCGGCCGGAGCGAATTCAGCCGCCGTGCCGATGGCGAAGGTCGGGATCATGTCCAGGCTGAAGGCCGTGGCGTGGTCGTTGTAGACGAGGAAAATAACATCGGGCTTGTTGTCCTTCATCCACTGCCTGGAGAAGTCGTAGCCCTTGAACACGGGCTGCCAGTAAGCCTCCTGGGTTTTGCCCAGGTCGATGGCGGCGCCCACGGCGGGGATGTGCGAGGTATAAACGCTGGCGGTGATCTTAGCCATTCAGGTACTCGCTTTCTTGCTGGACTGGCCCTGCGGCTGGTGCTGGGCTTGCGCATCGCCATCTTCGCCGACCACGCGGTTGCCCTCGACCGAGCGGCCGCCGCCAATCATCATGTTGCGGTATTCCTCTTCCGTCATGCCGGTCATGCTGCCAGCCATCTGCTGGAAGCTCTTGCCATCGGTGGCGCCGATCTTGGCCAGGAAGTAGATATTGCCGCCCAGCGAGATGCAGCGGTTCAGGTCGCGCGCCAGCACAGCCTGCTTTTGATCCTCTGTCATGGCCCATTCGTCGAGATAGGCCCGCTCGTCGGCCTTGAAGCGCTCGCGGTTGGCGGCCTTTAAGAGCGACATGCAGAACTGGTTCAAGTGGTAGCCTTTGCGGCTTTGCTCGGCATCGAAAATAGTGGTGCCGGGAACGTCGAGGTAGTTTTTTTGAAGTGACATGTTCAGCCTTTCCCGGCTTCGGGCCAATAGAGGCGCATCGGATTGTCGACCAGCAGCTTGTGCTGCAGCTCAGGCGTGGTGGCGATGTGCGGGATGAAATCGACCAGCAGGCCGTCATCGGGCATGTGGTCCTTCAGATTGGGGTGAGGCCAGTCGGTTCCCCACAGCACACGATCGGGAAAGGTTTCGACAATGCGTCTGGCGAACGGAATCACGTCGGTGTAGGCGTTTTGCTCACCGTTCAAAGCCTTGGGTCCAGTCAGCGACAGGCGCTCGGGGCAGCTGACTTTGCTCCAGACGTTCGGGTGTTCACGCATGAATTTGACGAACAGCTCGAATTCCGGACCATCGACGGGCTTGCCGGCATCCGGGCGGCCCATGTGATCGACCACCACATCGGTCGGCAGCGTGGTGAAGAAATCCCATAGCTCGGGCAAATCGACCGCCTCGAAATAAATCACCACATGCCAGCCCAGTGGCTTGATGCGGTTGGCGATTTCGATCAGCTCATCCCTGGGCGTGAAATCCACCAGACGCTTGACGAAATTGAAGCGCACGCCGCGAACGCCGGCGGCATGCAAGGCCTGAAGATCGTCATCGGTGACGCTGCGCTTGACGGTGGCGACGCCGCGCGCCTTGCCACCCGAGTTGACCAGCGCATCGACCATCGCGCGGTTGTCGGCGCCGTGGCAGGTCGCCTGCACGACGACGTTGCGGGCAAAGCCAAGGTGGTCGCGCAGCGCATAAAGCTGCGCCTTGGAAGCATCGCACGGCGTGTATTTGCGTTCGGATGCATACGGGAATTCGGCGCCGGGGCCGAACACATGGCAATGCGCGTCAACCGCGCCTGTCGGCAGCTTGAATTTCGGCCTGGACGGACCGGTGTACCAGTCGAGCCAGCCCGGGGTCTTGGTGAAATCACCTGTCGTGGGTTTGGACATAGTGGTCTTTCAGTCGATGTACTTCAGGCCGGCTTTTTCCAGCGGCTCGCGCATGTTGTACATGTCCAGGCCGAGCACACCCGCGGCGAACTTTTCACGTTTTTCGCCTTCAAAGCTTTCGCGCTTTTCAGCTGCATCGGCCACCTGCTGGGCAATTTCGGCTGGCACCACCACCACGCCGTCGGCGTCGGCAATCACCACGTCACCGGGGTTGACCAGGGCGCCGGCACATACCACGGGAATATTGACCGAGCCGAGCGTGGCCTTGATGGTGCCCTTGGCATGAATGGCGCGGCTGAATACCGGGAAGCTCATTTTTTCCAGCTCGTCAATGTCGCGCACGCCAGCATCAATGATCAGCCCTTTGGCACCCCGCGCCTGGAACGAAGTCGCCAGCAGGTCACCAAAAAAACCATCGAAATTGTCGGTGGTGCAGGCGGCCACGGCCACGTCACCGGGCTGCAACTGCTCGGCCGCCACATGCATCATCCAGTTGTCGCCGGGCTGCAGCAAAATGGTCACGGCCGTGCCGCAGATGCGGGCACCGGGGTAAATCGGCCGCATGTAGGGCTTCATCAAACCGATGCGGCCCATGGCCTCATGAATGGTAGCCACGCCGAA
>JAYWDL010000463.1:0-9349 GCA_043779865.1 Polaromonas sp. | reverse complement strand
GCGTACCGCTTGAGCTATTTGCCTGGCATTGGCCGGCAGGCTGCTGATAAAGAAACGTCGCTCAATGCTGATGCGCCCTTTGACCTCGCGCGTTTCCTCAATCATGGCGATGCTTCACAAAAAGAATTTCCTCCAGGGGATACAGCTTTGTCCTCTCTACAACCGGATCTTTCATCTTCCCAAAATGCTCTCGAAATCTCTCCACCATTTGCCAGTCCATTCCCAATGTCTTCCTAATATTACTATGTCACAAGTATGGAAACCCAGTGGTTATGCGGGCTTCCGAGGGTTGCATGAAATTGTTAAAAGTCGCCAAGTGATTGATTTCATTCAAATTTTATAAAATTAGTGACACAGTAGTACTAAATGGCTATCCATTTAGGAATGTACGGCACAATATTTTTTAGATGGGACAGCCCTGCATGGATGCCCCCACGTGTGTGCGCACCTACAAATCCTTAGCTCAGGTGGAGCGCGCGTTTCGCTCGCTCAAGGGCGATGGACTTGAAGGTGCGACCGATTCATCACCATCTGGAGAAGCGGGTGCGGGTGCGGGTGCGGGCGCACATCTTCCTGTGCATGCTGGCCTATTACGTGGAGTGGCACATGCGTGAGGCTTGGGCAAGCGAGTTGATGTTTGCCGATTGTGATCAGGAGGCCAAGGCCACGCGAGACCCGGTGGCTCCGGCCAGGCGCTCTGAGGCGGCGATGAAGAAGGTGGCCAGTCTTACTCTGGACGATGGCACTCCCGCACACAGCCTGCATTCCTTGGGGTGAACTCTCAACCATCGTGCGCAATACCTGTCGCGCGCCCAATGGCGCCAAAGAGGCCCCTACTTTCGAGATCACCACTACACCCAATCCAAAACAAAAACGGGCATTCGAACTGATCAACAACATTAAACCGCAGACAGAACGCGGAACCCAAATTACCGGTGGCTTGAGAGGGAAAACTCGTTTTTTTGGGGGAGGAACTTCAGTCTAGTCACACCCGTCATTGACACGGTGTAGGGCACAGCGGTCGGATCGAACTTACCGGTAAGGGCCGCCGCTGTGCCCGCCTACCTCGGCGTAGGCGTATTACAGCGCAGTACATCACGCGCAACTCCCTTCGCCCAACGCAGCCAGGGCACATGGCCCCGTCGGCACCATCGCAGCCGCCGACCCAGCGTCAACCTCAAGCCTGCCAACTCATACGCGCGCCCCATCTCTGGCCGCCCTCCGGGCGGCCAGAGATGCAAGAGCCGGCAATCCTCAACACTCGTGAAACGAAACCGCGCTCTGAAAGCCAGAAAACAGCGCTTCCTGACAACCGTTCACACAGTTAGCTGGCAGTCTTGGCGCGCTGCACTCGCAACACGGAAGTCGTGCGTTTTACATTGCGTAGCGCTGATGCCAAGTGAATGCGATCACGCACAGCGACACTAAAACGCAAGTCTGTCGCACCGTGTGCAGGTTCATTCCCCATGTCCACATGGGTAATATCGACTTCAGCACTGGCCAAGGCAGATGCTACGCGTGCCAATACCCCTTTTCCATTTGAAACCGTTACCAGAAGGTTGGTTTCAAAAGTACGAACAGGTTCATCCGACCAATCAACTGCAATGAAACGCTCGCTGTCGCGTTGCTGCAAACGCTTGGCAACAGTGCAGTCGTCGGTATGCACAAAAAGACCCTCGCCACGGCCCAGATACCCCACAATACCGTCGCCTGGAATCGGGCAGCAGCATCGCGCAAACTGCACAGAGGTACCCTCACTGCCATCTAGTACCAAACCTCCCTGCGATACCGACTCATGGGGGGTATAACGTTCCCGACTCATGAGCAAGGCATCGGGTTTTTCGCCGTTCTCGGCCAGAAAAGACACAATGCGCTTTGCGATCATGCTCGCAATGCGCTTGCCCAGACCGATGTCAGTGAACAACTCGGCGCGCAAGCGGTTGCCGGTAAAACGCAGGATTTTTTCCCAGGTAACGTGATGGGCTTCGTCATCCCCGGAAAGACGTTGCCACTCTATCCCTTCAGCCCGTAATGCCTGTACCAGCATTTTTTCACCCAAGTCCTGCGATTCAGTAAGCGCCATTGTCTTGAGATGATGACGGATTTTAGAGCGCGCTTTTCCAGTCCGCACGAAACCCAGCCAAGCCGGGTTGGGCGTTGAAACAGACGCTGTGATGATTTCAATCACATCACCGTTATGCAGTTCGGTGCGCAGCGGCACCTGCTCTCTATTGACTTTGGCTGCTATGGCATGGTGCCCCACATCGCTATGAATGGCGTAGGCAAAGTCCACTATAGTGGCGCCACGCGGCATGGCCATGATCTGGCTTTTCGGGGTAAAAACGTAAACGGCTTCGGGAAACAAATCAATTTTGACGTGATCCCAAAATTCAGCTGCATCGCGTGTTTCCTGCTGGATATCGAGCAGCGACTGTAACCATTTTGTTCCCAGTCGCTGTGAAGTGACGCTGTTCGGATCAGAAGCCTTGTACAGCCAGTGCGCAGCAACACCCGCCTCGGCCACAACATGCATGGCGTCGGTGCGCATCTGGAATTCAATATTGGTTCCGAACGGACCCACCAAGGTGGTGTGCAGTGACTGGTAGCCATTCACCTTGGGAATCGCGATGTAGTCCTTGAACCTTCCTGGCAAGGGTTTGTAGAGCTGGTGCAAAACGCCCATGGCACTGTAGCAAGCCGTCAGATCTTGCACAATGACTCGAAAACCGTAGAGATCAGTAACCTGCGCGAAAGACAGGTGCTTGTCGTCCATTTTGCGGTAAATCGAATACAGCGTCTTCTCGCGCCCGTAGATACGCACAGGAATGTGTACGCCTTCAAAGGAGGATTCGACTTCGGACTGCACGCGTTTGATCACGTCACGCCGGCGTCCCCGTGCGCGAGCAAGGGCTTTGGTCAGGATGGCGTAACGCCACGGATGCAGATGTTGAAAAGACCGATCCTGCAGTTCCCGGTAAGTTGAGTTCAGCCCCAGGCGGTGTGCAATGGGCGCATAGATGTCCAGGGTTTCACTGGAGATTCTGTTCCATTTGGAGCGTGGTGCATCGCTTAGCGTGCGCATGTTGTGAATGCGGTCTGCAAGCTTGATCAAAATAACGCGCACATCACGCGCCATTGCCAGCAGCATTTTCCGGAAAGACTCGGCCTGGTTTTCCTCGCGGGTATTGAATTCCAGCTTTTCCAGCTTGGTCAGGCCGTCCACCAGTTCAGCCACGGGCGCCCCAAAACGTTCAATTAGTTCGGGCTTGGTAACCTCGCAGTCCTCGATTGCATCATGCAACAGCGCTGCCATCAGGGCCTGTGCGTCAAGTTTCCATTCTGCGCATTGCTGTGCGACTGCGATAGGGTGCGTAATGTAGGGTTCGCCACTGTTCCTCAACTGGCCCAAATGGGATTCATCGGCAAAGCGGTATGCCTGGCGGACGTTTTCGATATCTGCAGCGTTCAGGTAATCCAGCTTGGCCGTGAGCGCAGCAAAACTGGCTGCGGCGGCGTTGGCAGCGGCTGGTGTTGGCCTTTGGGGAACGACGGGCGAAGGCATTGCGTTCATACCTTAATGTATCGTGGCACGAATAGAGCATGGAAAAAAATGGACTTTACAGCCTCCAAATTGAAAAAAGCACCAATCAAGGTGCTTTTTTATCAGTTCCAGTAAGCTCAGTTGGGGACTTTTTTTAGCATTTCCAGACCAATTTTGCCTTCTGCAATTTCTCGCAAGGCTGTAACACCAGGCTTGTTCTTGCTTTCAATTTTTGCAGCATGTCCCTGGCTGAGCATGCGTGCCCGATAAGTGGCAGCCAAGACAAGCTGAAAGCGGTTGGGAATTTTTTCGAGGCAATCTTCAACAGTAATGCGAGCCATGGGGTTCTTTCGGGTATCGGTAACTTAAGGAATATGAAGCGCCTCAAAAGTTTCGGCCCGGGCGCGTCGCTGGGCCGAAAACTTCAATCGCTGGGCATGAACAATGGTCTTCAGGTCGAAAACTGCCCGCTCAAACAACTCGTTAATTATAACGAAATCGAATTTTTGCGCCTGCGCCATCTCGATAGCTGCATTTTCAAGCCGCAATTCAATGACTTCTGCCGTGTCTTCACCGCGTCGCTGCAGTCGGGAACGCAACTCCTCCCAACTTGGAGGCAGTATGAAAATCAGCACCGCATTGGAAAAAATCTGCTTGACGTTGATGGCGCCCTGAAAATCAATTTCGAGGATCACATCAGCCCCATGCGCCACGCGCTCTTCAATGGTATGGCGCGATGTGCCGTAGCGGTGACCATGAACATGTGCCCATTCCAGAAAAGCATCGCGCAGCACCATGCTGTCGAACTCTTCGGGAGACAGAAAAAAATACTCCCTGCCATGTTTTTCCTGTCCGCGCGGCGGCCGCGTGGTGTGTGAAACAGCGGGCTGAATGGCCGAATCGAGTTCCATCAGCGCTTTTACCAGACTGGACTTGCCTGCACCACTGGGGGCTGCTACAACGAATAGGTTTCCGGGATAGTCCATGTTTGGCGGGCAGTAATTGCTATAAATTTAGGGGTTAACACGGCTTTACTCGATGTTCTGAACCTGCTCGCGAATCTGCTCGATCAATACTTTCATATCGACAGAAACGTGCGTCAGTTCCAGAGACGCTGATTTGGCGCCAAGGGTGTTGGCTTCACGGTGCAATTCCTGAATCAGGAAGTCAAGCCGCTTGCCCAACTCACCGCCGCTGTAAAGCAGCCGCTCAATTTCATCAAGGTGCGATGACAGACGCGTGATTTCTTCCGCCACATCGATCCGGATGGCAAAGGCGGTAGCTTCTGTAAGAGCCCGATCCTGGGCTATTTCAGGCAGCACGGTGCTGCTTCCCAAGGCCAGAGCCTCTTTCCAGCGCTCCAGAAATCGTCCCTTTTGCTGTTCTACCAGTTTAGGAACCATGGGCACTGCCAAAGCCGCCAGAGCGCGCAACTTTCCGGTGCGGTCAAGCAGCATCAGGGCCAGGCGAGCGCCTTCCCGTTCGCGGGCAGTCATCAATTCTTCCAATGCTTTTTTGGCCAATCGAAGGAGTTCTTCACCGTGATCGTGCGGTTTTTTGTCTTCGTTGGTGGCGATCCGCAGGACGTCAGCCACGCTGAGAGCGGCGGCCTGCGGTAACCACGACTTGATGCTGTCTTCGATAAAGCCCAGCCGCTGAAGCAGCGTGGACGAGGGCGCGCGAAGGTTGCTGGCCGATGCACTTTCAAGCGAGACGCGCACCTCGACCTTTCCGCGCTTGAGCTTGCCGGTGAGCAATTCGCGCAGGGCCGGTTCGGCCTGGCGCAGTTCGTCGGGCAAACGAAAAGCCAGGTCCAGAAAACGGCTGTTAACCGAACGTATCTCAACGCCCAGCCGGGAACTGGAGTCGCGACCCGGTTCGGTTTCCGGTGCTGGCTGCGCTGTGCTGGACTGCACGCTTGCATAACCTGTCATGCTGTAAACTGACATTAGCTTATTACGCCTTACTAAAAGAGGAAAAACGATTTGGTGGCGGGTTCACCAAGCTCATTTCAAATTATGTCAAAGGTGAACCCTTCATCATTGCCGCCTGACACCGTGATTGGTGGCTACCGTGTTGTTCGAAAGCTTTCGGCGGGCGGGTTCGGTGTAGTTTACTTGGCCGTCGATAAGGCGGGTCAGCAGTTCGCCATCAAGGAATATTTACCTTCGTCTCTGGCCAGCCGTGCTGTCGGAGCGTTACTGCCGCAGGTGCTGCCTGAAAAACTTTCGCTGTATCGTCTGGGCCTCAAGAGTTTTTTTGAAGAGGGCCGCTCGCTTGCCCAGATTTCCCATGGCTCGGTGGTGAGTGTTCTCAATTTTTTTCGCGAGAACGAAACCGTTTACATGGTCATGAACTACCTGGAGGGTGGCACTCTGCAGGATTTCATCATCACAGCCCGGGACTTGAAAAAGCAGAAGGTGTTCCGCGAATCGACCATTCGCTCGCTTTTTGATGAAATCCTGCGCGGACTGCGCATTGTTCATCAACACAAAATGCTGCATCTGGACATCAAACCGGCCAATATCTTCATCACTGACGATAACCGGGCAGTGATGATCGACTTCGGCGCCGCCCGCGAAGTGTTGAGCAAAGAAGGCAACTTTATCCGGCCCATGTACACGCCAGGTTTTGCAGCGCCAGAGATGTACCGGCGCGATTCGTCCATGGGCCCCTGGACCGACATTTATGCAATTGGTGCCTGCATTTACGCCAGCATGCAGGGCTACCCGCCCAACGATACACCGCAGCGTCTTGAAAAAGACCGGCTGTCGCTGGCACTGTCCCGGCTGCGTGGCGTTTATTCAGACAACCTGATTGAAGTGGTTGAATGGTGCATGGCGCTAGACCCGCTGTCCAGGCCGCAATCCGTGTTTGCGCTGCAAAAAGAACTCAGCCGGGAAAATGAGCGTCGTTACACCAAGCTCACCGTCAGCGAAAAAGTACGCCTTCAATTTGACAACGTGGTGTCGGATACCAAAAAAACCGCGCGAAAAGCGACTGCTTTTGCAACCCGATTCAAATGAAATTTTCGGTCTTTCAGCTCAGCCGCATTGGCAGCCGGCAGAACAACGAAGACCGTATGGGCTACTGCTACACGCGTAAATCGAGCCTGTTTGTGCTGGCTGACGGAATGGGTGGCCATCCGGACGGAGAGGTGGCGGCGCAGCTCGCTCTGGAGACGATTTCTGCGCTCTACCAGAAAGAAGCCAGGCCCATCGTTCAGGACCCGGCTCAATTTCTGTCGAACGCGTTACTGGCTGCGCACCACCAGATCATTCGCTATGCAACCCAAAAAGCCATGCTTGATACGCCGCGCACCACGCTGGTAGCCGCCGTGCTGCAAGGAACCAGTGCTACCTGGGTGCATTGCGGAGACTCCCGACTGTATGTGGTCAGGGATGGCGAACTGCTGATGCGCACCAGGGATCACTCTTGTCTTGAACAGCACAATGCAGGAGTGATCAAGGTTGAACACCTCAACCGCAACATTCTGTTCACCTGCCTGGGCTCGACCACCAAACCTGTTTTTGACATATCAGGTCCTGTAAAACTGTTGCAGGGAGACAAGCTGCTGCTATGCTCTGACGGCCTGTGGGGCAGTTTGAGTGATGCCGAGATCGTCCGGAAGCTGACCGGCAAGCCTATTTCTGAAGCCGTTCCCGATCTGGTTGAAAGCGCCTTGCACGCGGCAGGCGAGCGCAGCGACAACGTAACGGTGCTGGCGATCGAGTGGGAAACGCCGGATATGTTTGAGTCCACCCGGGGCGTGTCTGCTGACAGCATGATGGATGGAGAGTTTGCCTCCACGATTCAGGCCGGCCTGCTCGATGCCATGACAGACGAACTTGATGAAGCAACCATCGAGCGGTCGATTGCTGAAATCAATGCGGCAATACGCCGTTCAGCAGCAAAAAAAGCCTGAATTGCAAGGTTAAATTCCTTGCCCTTTTGGGTGAACCAGAGCATTTTTCCCTCTTACTTCAAGTTCGGCGTTTGTCTGCCAGAAAGTCACACACATCATGAACCAGTTTGAACGGAGCGACGCGCGCGCCCCAGATGCACTGCGTGTCGTACGCATCACCCGTCACTACACTGTTCATGCCGAAGGCTCGGTGCTGATTGAATTTGGCGGCACCAAAGTGTTGTGTACCGCCTCGGTCGAGGAAAAAGTCCCCGGCCATAAAAAAGGCAGCGGCGAAGGCTGGGTGACAGCCGAATACGGCATGCTGCCGCGTGCCACGCATACCCGCAGCGACCGGGAAGCTGCCCGCGGCAAGCTAAGCGGCCGCACCCAGGAAATCCAGCGCCTGATTGGCCGTTCTATGCGCTCGGTATTTGACCTGAAAAAGCTTGGCGAACGCACGATTTACCTCGACTGCGACGTGCTTCAGGCCGATGGCGGCACCCGCACGGCCAGCATCACCGGCGCCTTTGTGGCGGCGCAGGATGCCGTCAGCCACTTGCTGGCCACGGGCAAACTTCAGGAAACGCCAATTCTCGACCATGTGGCAGCCATCTCGGTGGGCATGGTGCAGGGAACGCCCATGCTCGACCTGGACTACCCCGAAGATTCGGTCTGCGATACCGATATGAACGTGGTCATGACTGGCGTAGGCAAGTACGTGGAAGTGCAGGGAACGGCAGAAGGCGCGGCTTTTTCGCGCCAGGACATGGATGCGCTGCTGGTTCTGGCCGAAAACGGGATCAGGGAACTGGTTGCGCTGCAGCAGCATGCACTATCAAATTAATAGCTAGTTGTGCATGTGTAATCTGCGCTAAAGCCATATTTCATCATGAAAATCGTACTTGCATCGAATAACCAGGGCAAACTCGCCGAGCTGCAGGCCATGCTTGCGCCGCTGGGCCTTGAACTGCTGAGCCAGGCCGAGCTGGGTATTCCCGAGGCCGAAGAGCCTTTTCGCACTTTTGTGGAAAATGCGCTCGCCAAGGCCCGCCATGCGTCCGCACTCAGCGGTTTGCCGGCGCTGGCCGATGACGCCGGCTTGTGCGTGGACGCTTTCGGCGGCCTGCCGGGCGTGGACACCGCGTTTTATGCCACCCAGTTTGGCTATGCCAAGGGCGACGACAACAACGTCAAGGCCTTGCTGGAGCAGATGGCGGGACTGACGCAGCCGCTCCAGCGCCGTGCCGCCCTGGTCAGTACGCTGGTGGCGGTGCGCTCTGACCAAGACCCCGAGCCGCTGATTGCCTGCGGTCGGGTAGCGGGTGAAATTGCCCTGGAGCCCATGGGCAGCAACGGATTTGGCTTCGATCCGGTGATGTTCATTCCCGAGTTTGGCCAGACCTTTGCGCAATTGCCCGTCAGCGTGAAAAACGCCAACAGCCACCGCGGCAAGGCCACGCGCCAGATGATCGCGTTGATGCGTGAACGCTGGCTGTAAACCGGAATCGTAGCAACCATGACTCACAAGGATATTCAGCACTATATGCGCAGCGGCACGCTGCAGTTGGCCGCCTTGCCGCCGCTGTCGCTCTATGTGCATCTGCCCTGGTGCCTTAAAAAATGCCCGTACTGCGATTTCAACTCGCATGAGGTGTCGGGCGAAATGCCCGAGCAGCGCTACATTGATGCGCTGGTGGCTGATCTGGAGGCTTCGCTGCCGCTGATCTGGGGCCGCACGGTTCACAGCATCTTTATTGGCGGCGGCACGCCCAGTCTGTTTTCGCCGCAAGCGATTGACCGTTTGCTGGGCGATATTCGCGCGCGGCTGCGGCTGGAGGCTGACTGTGAAATCACGCTTGAAGCCAACCCTGGCACCTTTGAAAAAGACCGCTTCAAGGCCT
>JAYWDL010000462.1:0-9369 GCA_043779865.1 Polaromonas sp. | reverse complement strand
TGCTTTCGGTCATCAACAATCCATGCTCCAAAAATGAGATGACTATAGTTTCCTCACTTTGGGCTTGGCATCTTGGATTTCTGCTATCAATTTAGGTTCGATTGCCCTGTGGATGGGCGTAAGATGCTATCTTTTTGATAGTTTAATCATGGCGGGTAAATTCCCCGCCGCTTGCGGCGTTCTTTACGGACAGCGACCGAAGGGAGCTGTGAAGCGAAGCGGCGAATACTCCGCCCCTTGGGGCGGGGAAGTTTATTGGCGGGCGTTATCTGGCTTCCTGCGTGCAGTAGCGCCTCAATCGGGTCCATGCGCACCGCCCGCCTGCATCACATCGCCCCTGACCGCCGCTACTCAATCTGGGCATGCCATCGCAACCCCTGTAATGAAAAAAGCAAAGTAGCGGAAAATGATCTTTAATTTACAACACTCCGTTTACTCAACAGCGCGGCTTGGAAACTGTCAGTGGCAATGGAAAAACGTAGCAAAAGGACAGCAAATACATGAGCGCAGTGATGACGCACCTCCCCGTAGACTACGTAGCGTCAGCCCGCAGACACTGGAAAGATGCTCACATTTTGATGCACGTTGGCCGTCAGGCGAATGCGGGCCAATTACTGGGATTTTCCGTTGAATGTGGTTTGAAAGCCTTGTTGGTTGCCTGCGGTGTCGCAATAGACGCAGAAGGTAGCGTCAGTCACGAAAGTAAGTTCAAGACACATATGCCCGAACTGAACAATCGACTGATTTCGTCAGGGCGCCTTATTCCCGATGGGCAACGCTCAACACACTATCAGGCCATGCTGCCCAATGTGGACAAATTTTCAGACTGGAAAGTGGATCACCGCTACTTCAGGGAGTCGGCTTTGCCGCTAACTTCCCTGCCGCAATGGAATCTTGCGGCACAGGAAATAAATGAAATGCTGGATCAAGCAATGATTGACGGAGTGATGTGATGGCAATGACCCGATTTAACGATGCATTGCGACTGGTTGCCGAAGCAGTTCAAGCTCCAACACTGCCCCAAGAGTGGCCGGTGCGCGTGGTGCGGGATGTCTATGGCCGGATGCGTTTTGCCATTGACTGCAATGCCGACCAGTATCCGGTGACCGCCCGCGAACACCTTGAGTCCGCATTGACCAAGCTGGGGGGTTACGCCACCAAGGGTGAAATCATTTTCAGAGATGATTTATCCAGCCCAGATCTTCTTTTTAAAAGCCCGGACTGGCACTTGACCACGGTTGCCGGAGGTGTTGACGATGAAAATCAGGCAAAACCGGAGTTGTCAGTTCTGGTGCTGGACCGGCAAATCATGGGCCAAGACTGGTTAAACCCTATTGCCAAGCCTGCACCGCATCCGCACAGAATCGTTTTTTATGGACTTAAAGGCGGCGTTGGTCGATCCACCGCTCTGGCGATGGTGGCCTATGGGCTGGCGCGTGAAGGAAAGCGGGTTTTGCTGCTGGACTTCGACTTGGAGTCTCCCGGTCTTTCGGGTTTGCTGCTGCCGCCTGAGCGCGTCGCCGAGTTCGGCTTGGTGGACTGGTTTGTAGAAGACGCGGTGGGGCAAGGTGACTCTGTTTTGAGCAATCTTGTCTCTTTCAGTCCGCTGGCTGAGACCACTACTGGCGCAATTCTTGTGGCATCCGCAATGGGACAAGGCGAGTTGGCCTATTTGTCAAAATTGGCTCGCGTCTATGCCGATGTGCCAAGCCGTGAAGGCCGCCAAGGCTTGCAGCGCTTTGCGACCCGTATGCAATATGTGATGCAGCAGTTAGAAGCCCAAGAACAGCCCGATGTCGTGCTCATCGACAGTCGGGCTGGCTTGCACGATGTCGCTGCCATTTCCATTACCAGCTTGGCAGACACAGCGCTTTTATTCGCCACTGACGGGGCACAAAACTGGCTGGGTTACACGCAACTGTTTGCGCATTGGCAGCATCGGCCAGAAGTTTGCGCCCAAGTACGTGACCGACTGGCCATCGTGCAAGCGCTGGCCCCCAAGAATAATCGGGAAGGTCGCTCCAAAGCATTTCTGAATCACGCGTATGAGCTGTTTTCGAGCACGCTCTATGACGAGATTGCACCTCCCTCTTCTTCTTCCACAGCCGCTATGCCGCCAGCCATTCAGTTGAATCACGACCTTTACAACCCGGCCATGGAAGACGAGGCTGCGCCACATTTTCCTCTTCGAGTGGATTGGGATGAAGTGTTTCAAGAGTTTGACCCCAAGGTGCGGCCTGAACATGGTGGTGTGAGCGACGCCGAAATTGATGCCAAATTTGGCGCGTTAATTTCATGGGTGAAATCAAGAATAGCAGGAGCCGGAAATGAGTGATGTGCAACAACTCAGAGCCGGAGTACGTGAAGCGGCAGATTCACTGGACCAAGCCGAGGAGCGGCCAGACCGCGCCCCTGCGTTCACCTATGTGCCACCAAGTCACGCGCGCGCGCTGGATCCAGAGGCCACCCTGGTCGAGGGTATTCGAGGCGCTGGAAAAAGCTTCTGGTGGGCGCAACTCGCTTCATCGAGTCACCGAGAATTTATTAAGGAAGCATTTCCAGAGGTTCGGTTTAACGCCCAATTAAAAGTAGCGCGCGGTTTTGGGACGGGTCTAAAAAGCACTGAAGCTCCTAGTGCCGAGGTTCTGGCCCAACTTATTGAAAGTTATCGACCTCGATCTATTTGGCGCGCTGTGCTGGCTTTTCACGCAGACTTTGGTGGCGAATTTGGTAACTTAAAGCGCTGGTCTGAACGGGTTCAATGGGTTCAGTCCAATCCGGAAGATTTTGATGAATTGCTAGACCAGGCAGATCAGGACCTCGACGAACGCGGTGAGACCTTGCTGATACTGTTCGATGCGTTAGATCGACTTGCGGAAGACTGGGCACACATCAACCCGCTGGCTAAAGCACTTTTGCAAGTGGCTTTGGATGTTCGCTCCACCCGACGGATTCGGTTCAAAGTTTTTTTGCGGCCCGACATCTTGCAGGATACTGCTATTACTGGATTTCCTGATTTCTCCAAGCTTTTGGCGCATAAGGCCGCTTTGGATTGGCGCAGGGCAGATTTATATGCGTTGTTCTTCCAGTGTTTGGGCAACACCGAAGCAGGCGGATCAACTTTTCGCAGCTTGGTTAAAGAAATATCCGGCGTGGCACTGATCAAAAAAGGGCTTGGTTGGGTGTTGCCGCCTTTGTTGCGATCTAATGAATCAGTGCAAGAGCGAATCTTTATCAAATTGGCTGGTGAGGCCATGGGCAGCAGCACAAAACGTGGAAAACCCTACACATGGCTGGTCAATCACCTGCAAGATGGCTTGAGTCAGGTGAGTCCACGCAGTTTTTTTGCGGCACTCAGAACAGCGGCGGAAGAGACACCAGATGATTTTTTGCTGACCATTGATTACAGAGCCATTCAAACAGGTGTGCAAAAAGCCTCACAAATTCGTGTTCAGGAGATCACGGTTGAGGACTATCCGTGGATTCAATTGGTAATGGCCCCGCTCTACGGAAATTTAACTGTACCTTGTGAGACCAAGGAATTCGAAAAAATCTGGAACCAGCACTGCACGCTGGCAGGCTTGGAAGAAAGGCTGAAGGCAGGCACGGCCGCCGTCAAACTGCCTCCGCAAAATCTGGCGCTTGGAGCCCAAGGTATCCTGCGTGATTTGGAGCTTCTGGGGATAGTGCAACGCTTGATTGACCAGCGCGTACAAATGCCAGACGTCTATCGGATCGCATTTGGACTTGGTCGCCGAGGTGGTGTTAAACCATTGAAATGAATTCATCACATCATGAATTGCTTCTACACTTCGACAGGTCCACGCGTCGAGACAAAGGGGATTGCGTTCGTGCCCATGGAATGGGGCGTCAGGCCTCAATACTGTTAGATTAGGCCGTTTTTTGAACCATTTCTGCGAACGCTATCGCAATGCGGATGATGGCGAAAAGCGCCTTAATCTAACAGTGTTGCGTCAGGCCTTGCGTCTGGCGCGCCCGGCCAAGCGCCCTAGCATTCAGCGAACCGCGCCATACAAGTGGCGCAGTTCAATAAACTGCGCCACAATCGCGCCACATCCCCATCAAACCGCGCCATGACTTGCCTCTGGTCTGAGTTGACAGCCTGGAAAGCGGCGCAACATTCGCTTTAAATTCAGGCGTTGCCTGGCGCGTAGTCCGCGTGTCATGGCTGCTTTTTAACCGGGATTTTGCATCAAATAAGGCTCTTGCGCAATACAGATGGGCATAAGCAGCTATCTTTTTGATAGTTGCCTGGCAGGCATCATCCGGCTCGCTCATGCCGCAGCGCCTCGATCGGGTCCATGCGCGCCACCCGACCAGCCCGCCCAAATTACATTGTCTACTACGGGTAGCGTCAGGTTGCAACCATGAGCAGTTACTCAGTCCGAGCAACACAAAGCGGTCGGCAACTGGGCGGACGCGCCGCCGTGCCTGCTCGCTGAGTTCCTGCAAACGCAGGAACTTCTATAAAATCCCACTCAAAAATTCTTGGTTCCTACGAACGCAGGAATTAGCTTTCCATGAAACCCTATTTTGATAAGATACCTACGAACGCAGGAATAAATTCATGCAAATCACAATCCACTCCGTTTCTGACCTCGGCTTGGCGCTTCGCGCTGTAAGGCGCAGCAGCAAAGTGCGACTGGACGACCTGGCGGGGATGGCCGGGGTGAGCAAACAGTTCGCTTCCGATGTTGAGCACGGCAAATCGACCGTGCAGCTGGGTCTGGTGCTCAAACTGCTGTGTGAGCTAGGTGTTCCTTTGACGCTGGACGTTCCCAAAGAGGCTGAACCGGAACTCGTCACGCTGCGGCTCAAGGGGGGATTGAAGCCTCTGAAAAAACGAAACACCGGAGTCCCTGCCCGAAAGAGCGCCGGCGCGCGCAACGTGGACAAGGACTGAGTTGATGCGCACTCTTGCCGTGTTCCTCAACGACAAACCCGTCGGCACGCTCGGTGAAGGTGAAGACCTGTGGAGCTTTGCCTACGACGCCCAATGGGCTCGGGCACCCGACAGCTTTGATCTGGCGCCAAGCCTTCCTCGCGCGGAACCGGTCCATCAGGACGGCGGCACCTTTCGCCCGGTGCAATGGTATTTTGACAACCTGCTGCCTGAAGAAACACTTCGCGAGACCATCACCAAAGAGGCCGGAATCAAGGGCGACGACGCGTTCGCGCTGCTTGAGTACCTGGGCGCAGAGTCCGCGGGTTCCCTGGTGTTGCTTCCTCCCGGCGAAAAAGCCCCGGCCCGGAATGGCTTGCAAGCGCTTTCCGACGCGCAATTGAGCCAGCGCATTCGCAACCTGCCGCGCGCATCCCTGGGCAGCGGCGCCCCAAAGCGCATGTCGGTGGCGGGCGCCCAGCACAAACTGCTCGTGGTTTATCGGGGCAATGCGCTATTTGAGCCGGTAGGGGAAGAGCCCTCCACGCACATTCTTAAACCGGACCCCACTGGCGGCGACTATCCCTCCTCTGTCATCAACGAGTACCTGACACTGCGCCTGGCGGACAAGCTCGGGCTGCAGGCGCCTGCGGTGTACCGCAAGTACGTGCCTGAACCGGTCTACCTCATAGCCCGCTTTGACCGGCACGTGGACGATGCGGGACGCACACAGCGCCGGCACATCATCGACGCCTGCCAGTTGCTGAACAAGTCCCGTGGTTTCAAGAACAAATCCGCCAACCTGCAAACATTGTCCGAGTGCGTGGAAAAGTGCCGCAATCGGGCCAGCGCCAGACTGCGCCTGTACCGTTGGGTGATGTTCAACGTGCTGATCGGGAACGACGACAACCACTTGAAAAACATATCTTTCATGGTCAGCGCCGAAGGCATTGACCTGTCCCCTCACTACGACATGCTCAGCACCTCGGTCTATCGGACTGTGGCGTTTGCCGACCATCGTGCGAACTGGCCCGAGGTGGAGATGATGATTCCGCTGCCGGGCGCCACCCATTTCAGCCAGGTGACCCGCGAATCCTTGCTGCGTGCTGGCGGGGCGCTCGGCCTGCCGCTACGCACAAGCGAGCGCGAACTGGACCGCATGCTGGAAGCTTTGCCTGTTGCCCTGGCAGGCTTGATTCAAGAGATTGAACGCCAAAACGAGGAATACCCCGAGGCGGTGCGCGTCTTCCTTGGAGGAGAACTTCGGGTCGTTCGCGCTATCCAGCACATCGTAGTCCCCGATATGCTGCAGCGACTTGCACTGAATTGACTGTCTTGAAAACGGCGCGGTAGTCGTTTTCAATTCAGGCGTTGCCTGGCGCCTGTCCTGCGTGTTGCGGTTGTTTTTTTAACGTAAATTTGGTGCCAAATCTGGCGATTGCGCAATAAACACGAGCGTATTATGCTATTGTTTTCGTAGCAACTTGATTGGTTTAATTCCACTCACCTGAGCTGGAGCGCATCAGGAGCGGATCAGAACCATGCCACTTTCCTGCCTGTAACGCACCAACTCGGTTCATGACTATCCGGATTGGTGCGCATGGACTGAACTTCGCCGCATTGCAGATACGGTAACCAATCAATGCTCACAGAACAGTAGGCTCCTGCAAAACCAGTCGATCGGAAAAATTACTTCTAAACCTCGGCATAAACATTGCTTGATATGGCGTCTTCCAAACGCCAGAAATGGCTCTTGAATCCCATTGCATTAACTTAGATTAAGAGAGAAATAATGTCTTATTTAGTCCCTTCAGAATTTGTCACCAAGATGGTGGATGCCGGTGAATCCAAAATTTACATGGCAACCCGAGATGTATTGATCAGGGCATTCATGGCCGGAGCGATTTTGGCAATTGCCGCCGTATTCGCGGTCACCGTTACCGTTCAGACCGGCTATCCTATCATCGGTGCGATTTTGTTCCCGGTGGGTTTCTGCATACTGTATTTGATGGGCTTCGATCTGCTGACCGGTGTGTTTGTGTTAACACCACTGGCACTATTCGATAAACGACCCGGCGTCACACTTGGCGGTGTTCTGAAAAACTGGGGCCTGGTTTTTACAGGCAATTTTCTGGGTGCGTTAACAGTCGCGTTTCTGATGGCAATTGTCTTCACTTATGGTTTCTCCACGGAACCGGATAAAGTGGGTAAAGTCATTTCAGGTATCGGTGAATCCCGTACTCTTGGCTACAAAGCCCATGGTGCGGCAGGCATGTTGACGCTGTTTGTCAGAGGCGTCCTTTGTAACTGGATGGTTTCGTTAGGCGTGGTTGGAGCGATGATCTCAACCTCGGTAAGCGGTAAAGTTATCGCAATGTGGATGCCGATCATGCTGTTTTTTGGAATGACCTTCGAGCATTCTGTCGTCAACATGTTCCTGTTCCCGTCAGGGTTGATGTTGGGAGCAAAATTTTCGATCATGGATTACCTGATCTGGAATGAATTGCCTACTGTGCTGGGAAATCTGGTGGGTGGTATTTCGTTAACCGGGCTAACTTTGTATACCACGCACGTAAAAACTGCACCTAAACGGTCTCTTCGGTAATTCCCGGCGAAGTAACGGAGTCTCAACTATGGTCCAGGATGAGGCTTTCTTTATTTCTTCTTAAAAATGGCCAGTGAATTAAAAATATCGCTAGGACAATATTCGGACAAAGGCCGCAAGGAAATCAATCAGGATTTTCACGGTATTTTTATTCCGAAAGAGCCACAACTGAGTTCGAAAGGAATTGCCATCGCTCTGGCTGACGGAATCAGCAGCAGCGATGTCAGCCAGATTGCCAGCGAGACAGCTGTCACAAGTTTTCTGGAGGATTATTTTTGTACCTCTGAAGCCTGGTCTGTGAAGAAGTCGGCGCAACGAGTCTTGATGGCAACCAACTCCTGGCTGCATTCGCAGACCCAGCAGAGCCAATACCGCTACGAGAAAGACAAAGGCTATGTGTGCACATTAAGCGCCATGGTCATCAAGTCGACAACGGCTCACATCTTTCATTTGGGCGACAGCCGGATCTACCGGTTGCGCGCCGATACGCTTGAACAATTAACCCACGATCACCGGGTCTGGATTTCGCAAGAGAAGAGCTACCTTAGTCGTTCCTTGGGTATCAATCCCAACCTTGAAATTGACTATGACGCTCTGCAAGTTGACAAGGGAGATATTTTTTTTCTTGCTACAGATGGTGTTTATGAATATACCAACACCCAATTCATAATCGGTGCTATCCATGAATATAAAAACGATCTGGATAAGGCTGCAAAGGCTATCGCCGACGAGGCCTATAGGCTGGGAAGTACGGATAACCTCACCGCTCAAATCATAAGAGTCGATGAACTGCCTGGTCAGGCTGTCGATGAGATTTATCAGCAGCTAACCGAACTGCCGTTTCCCCCGATATTGGAAGCCAGGGCGATTTTTGATGGCTACAAAATTGTCAGAGAGGTACATGCCAGCAGCCGGAGTCACGTTTACCTGGCGGTGGACGGTGATACCAACGCCCAGGTCATTATAAAAATACCATCGATCGACCTTCGAGGTGATCCAGCTTACCTGGAAGGCTTTCTGATGGAAGAGTGGATCGCCCGGCGAATCAACAGCCCGTATGTACTAAAACCCTGCCTGCAAACCCGAAAACGTAACTATCTCTATATCGTCACCGAATTCATTGACGGCCAGACCTTGACTCAGTGGATGATCGACAACCCGAAGCGGGACCTGGAAACCGTGCGTGGAATAGTCGAACAAATCGGCAAGGGATTACGCGCTTTTCATAGACTGGAAATGCTGCATCAGGACTTGCGACCGGAAAATATCATGATCGACAGCACTGGCACGGTGAAGATCATCGATTTTGGCTCGACAAAAGTCGCCGGCATTATGGAAATAACAACATCGGTCGAGCGAAATAATCTTCTGGGTACTGCGCAATATACGGCGCCAGAATATTTTCTGGGAGAAAACGGCTCGTCGCTCTCGGATATTTTTTCTTTAGGCGTTATCACTTATCAAATGCTGACATCAAAGCTTCCTTACGGAGCTGAGGTAGCAAAATTAAAAACAAAAGCCGCCCAGAAGAAATTAAATTACAATTCTGCACTTGATACTGATCGCCGCATTCCGGTCTGGGTCGATGAGGCACTGCGAAAGGCGGTACATCCAATTCCATCCAGGCGTTACGTAGACTTGTCCGAGTTCCTGTTTGACCTGCGTCATCCGAACAGGCGGTTTTTAAACAAGAACCGTCCACCGCTAATAGAACGGGATCCAGTAATTTTCTGGAAAAGTATTTCTTTCATACTGGCAATTGTTATTCTGGTTTTATGGAAATTATTGACGGTGCGATAGCGTGTGTTTGTCAGTTTTGCCCGAAATGCCTCATATTCTAAATTAGACGTTTTTAAGATGC
>JAYWDL010000461.1:0-3299 GCA_043779865.1 Polaromonas sp. | reverse complement strand
GTGCCACTTTTGCTGGCAGACGTGTGATGCCGCCCCACTTGGGAACCGAAAATATCCAAAATGCTGCGGCATTGGCAATCAACCGGATAGGCAAGGTTTGATCAAGCGCAAACGAGATGTATCGACTATTCGCACCGTGCGCCAGTTTGTGAGACAGTAACGCCATGCAATTAAATCTGGCTGTCCCGTCTCCGCTGCAGTACTTTTCAAGTCTGGTGCAAAGCGATTCGCATTTTCCCTTGCTGGAAGCTGCCATCAGCCTGGCTCAGGATGAATATCCCGACCTGGACGTGGAGCAGGTGCTTGGCGATGTGGACCAGTTGCTGGCCCGCCTCAAGCGCCGCCTGCCTGGCGATGCCCCTGACTTGCAGCGCCTGCGCAGCCTGAACCAGTTCTTCTTTCGGGACCTTGGCTTTGGCGGCAATATCAACGACTACTATGACCCGGACAACAGCTACCTGAACACGGTGCTGCGTACGCGCCGCGGCATTCCGATCACGCTGGCTGTGCTGTGGCTGGAGCTGGCAACGGGTTTGGGCCTGAACGCACGGGGCGTGGCTTTTCCGGGGCACTTCATGGTCAAGGTCAACCTGCCCAAGGGCCAGGTGGTGATTGACCCCTTCAGCGGCCAGTCATTGAGCCGCGAAGAACTGGCCGAGCGGCTGGAGCCTTTCAGGCAGCGCAGCAGCATGAGCGACGAATTTGAGGTGCCGATGGGCTTGTATTTGCAGTCCGCCCCGCCACGCGAAATCATTAGCCGGATGCTGCGCAACCTGCAGGAAATCCACAAAACCCAGGAAGACTGGCCGCGCCTGATTGCCGTGCAGGACCGGCTCATCGTGCTGCAACCCGACGCTTGGCCCGAGTACCGCGACCGCGGACTGGCCTGGGCCGCGCAGGGTGATGTGGCGCATGCGGTGCTGGATCTGGAAACTTATCTGGCTCATGCCGACGATGCGCTGGACATCGATGCCATTGCCGAACGCTTGGCCCAGTTGCGCCGCGCCGGCCATTGAAATTCAGGATAAATCCGGTTTCCACCCATAAATAGAGGGCTGGCAGCAGGATGGATGTGCTTGCGGTAGGCCAGAAAAGGCGAAAACTCCGGGTCCTGCGGGCCGCGCCGCAGCGCCACCACCATGGTTTGCGCTACCTGGGAGACCAGTACCGGGCCGCAGATGGCACTGATGCGGTGCAGCAAAAGATCGATGCCAGTGGTGACGCCCGCGCTGCTGAAAACCGGCCCGTCGACCACAAACACCCGGTTACTGACGACTTCGCAGCGTGGTTCCACGCGCTTCAATTCGTCGAGATGGTGGTGGTGCGTGGTGGCACGCCGCCCGGCCAGCAAACCGGCATGGGCTGCCAGCACGGAGCCCGCGCAGACCGTCACCAGTTCCACGCGGCCAATGGCCAGACACAGGCCGCGCAGCCAGTGCAGCACAATGCGTGATGCACCAGACTTCACAGGAATGGTGCAGCCTGGCTGGCCGACCAGCACCACCCAGCAGGGCGGTGCATCATCAAGCAGCGGCAGCGCTTCCAGGCCTGTCAACACCACGCCCACCGACGTGACCGACGTGGATTCCGGACTGACAAAGTGCAGCCTGAAGCCTGCAGGCTGTCCAAGCGCCGTCAGGTTCTGGTTGGCAATGCGCAAGGCCTCCGCAGGCCCGGCCCAGTCCAGCACCAGGCTGTCGGGCAGCAATACAAAAAAGACGTCGATCAAAGCGTCGCTGCTTTCAGGGATTCGATGAATACGTTCATTGGCATCACGGCGCTGCCCCGGCAGTGGCGCGTTGCAGGGCCTGCTCTACCGTGTAGATCGTGGCAAACCGGTCTATCAGCACGGTCGCGGTGCGGGCCTTGATGTCCGGAGTACTCAAGGAACTGCCATCGGGCTGCTGCATGTCGTAGGTCAGCGTCGCGTCCATCACGTAGTCCACGGTCCAGCCCAGATCCGATGCATGGCGTGCAGTTGTTTCGCAGCATTGCTCGGTGCGAATGCCTCTGATGATGAGTCGGGCCGACACCGTTTTGCGTGAGCCACACATCCAGTCCGGTGCCGACAAGCACGCTGTGCCTTCCCTTGTAAAACGTGGCAGCGGGAGAGAAATCCATCAAGCCCGCAAGCGGGATGACATGGCCGGATTCCAGCGCAAACGGGTTGGCCGCCGTTTTTGGACTATCCACATGCAGCACGCGCACCACCGGTGTGCCGCGCGTCACGCAACCTGCGATCAACGCGTTCTGCATTGCCAGATCGGCCGGCATGTCACGCTCGGTGGAATAGGGTCGATGGCGGAAAGATTCCTGTGTAAGAATTCCTTCGTGCCAAGGTTGAAATCCCTATTTTTACGGGTCCATGAGGCTGTGTCCGTTCTGCGGCAGACAGGTTTCGATCAAATCAGGACATTTACCTCAGCATTAATGGAGGAAAGGATAATGCATGATTTTTCGAAAAAATAGGCAGGACTGGACTTAGGCGTCGGCTAACCAATCACGACCGAGGCAGCCGTACTCCGCGTTGCTGTCGACCCAGCAAAAAAGGTTTAAAAGATAAGTTCGCGCAGTACTGGCGGTCGTAAGCTGCTATGTTTAGCATAGCAATACTCATTCATGCACCGGCAAGTGCCAGTCAGCGCCTGCGGGCCACCTGGTCATTGCTGGATGCGAGAGCCATTCCAGCGCCACAGCAGCGCCAGCGCCGCCAGGCTGAAAAAGGCGCCTGCGGCAAAGGTCACTGGTGCACCAAGTAGGTCCCACAGCACCCCGGCCAGCGTGCTGGCCATCAACATCGCCAGGCCGCTCATCAAATTGAAAAACCCGAAGGCCGTGCCGCGCAAGTCCGCAGGTGCGGCATTGGTCACCATGGTGGCGAGCAGGCCCTGAGTCATCGCCATGTGCAGCCCCCATAGCGCAACGCCGGCCCATACGTAGTGCCAATGACTGCTAAAGGCCAGCAGGACGTCGGCGCCAATCAGTACCCCCAACCCGGCGGCCAACAGAGCCGTGTGGCTGACGCGGTCAGACAGCTTGCCAAAGGGGTAAGCCCCTAAGGCATAGACCAGGTTCATGCCGATTAGCACCAGCGGCGTATAAGCCACGGGCAAACCACCCTGCAGCGCGCGCAGAAGTAAAAAAGCTTCACTGAAGCGCGCCAGCGTAAATACCGCTCCAATGGTCACCACGCGCCAGTAGGGCGCGCTCAGGCGCCGAAGATTGGCCTGGCTGATCGGGTTACGCCGTGGTGCCTGGTGTGCAGGCGCCGGTTCTTGCACCCCGAACAGCAGCAGCGC
>JAYWDL010000460.1:0-3301 GCA_043779865.1 Polaromonas sp. | reverse complement strand
TGGCGCCAAGAGTTGGGGCCGCGTTAGCGACCCTGTTTAGCCGCTTTGAGCGGCTCACAATTTTGAAAACCCCCGGCTTTGCCGGGGGATGGTTATTTTATTACGGAATAACTTTCAGGTAAGCGCTTACCTGCACCGTCGCGCCGAGCTTGTCCTTGACCGCCTGGGCAAACGGCTGGCCCACGTAGCCGCCGTTGACCAGCACGCTCTGGACCTGCCGCAGGTTCGCTGTGCACCGATCCATCGCCTGCAATGCCCCTTTGCGGTCCGTCACGTCCGCGGTCGTCACCGTGATCGCATGCGGCAGTCCCTGAGTGTCCGCGGCAATGTGGCGCTTGATGCCCGAGACCGTCTTGCCCGCATCGTAGCCCTTGTGGTCCGTGTTCTTCACGCTCTGCGCATCAACGATCAAGAAGCTCGTCATGGCGTTGCGTCCCTGTTTGGTACGGGCCGCGCCAAACTGATTTTTTTAATGCCCGTGCCAAGCACGCTGATACCGACCTGGTCCGGCTCGCCCCATTGGTCGAAGTAAGAATGCACTGTGCGCCACTTCGGGAGTTCCCCGGGCAGCATTCGCCACTGACAACCACTCTTGATCAGGTAGAACACCGCGCAGAACACCTCGTACAGCTCCACCGTGCGTGGTTTGGTCCTCTTGCGTGCGCTCTCCAGCAAGGGGCGGACCTGTTCGAACTGCTCGCAACTGATGTCGCTTGGGTACTTCTTTTTCCTCATGCCTCAATTGTCGGGCATGCGGAAGATCGTGAACAGGTTCTTAGCGGCAATTTGCCATTCAGGGCGGCGCGGGATAACTCGGCGCGCAGACACAAGTCGCTGACCGGTGCGGGCTTGCCGGTGCGATCTACACATATTGGGCATGCCTGATCGGGTTGGTTTCTGTTTTGCGCCACATTCTTTGGCATGATGCGGGAATGATCCCCCGCTCTAACAAGACCCCTACTATCTCGTGCGTCATGCCCGCCTTAAACGAAGCACGCAACCTTGGCGTGGTAGTACCGCAGACGCTCGCCGCGTTGCAACAGTTGTCACCCCTGGCCGAGTTGATTGTGCTGGACGATGGCAGCAATGACGACACCGCCAGCGTGATGCAGGGCTTGTGTGCGGCCCACGCCCAAGTGGTGTATGTCAGGCTGTCGCGCAACTTTGGCAAAGAGTCCGCACTCACCGCCGGGCTGGATATGGCGCGCGGCGACGTGATCGTTCTGATGGATGCAGATGGCCAGCACCCTACGTCTTTATTGCCCGAGATGCTTGCAAAATGGAAGCAAGGCGCGGATGTGGTGTATGCGGTGCGCAAGACCCGTGATGACCAATCGGCGTTGCAGGCGGGCTTGATCGGGCTGTTTTACAAACTCATCAACTGGGGCAACCATATTGAGATTCCGGCCAACGCTGGGGACTTCAGACTGATGGACCGCCAGGTGGTGAACGCCCTCAAAGCCCTGCCCGAGCGCAACCGATTCATGAAGGGTTTGTACGCGTGGGTAGGCTTCAACAGCACGGCGATTGACTACGAACCTTTGCCGCGCGCCGACGGCCTCAGCAATTTTGGGCTGGGCGGATCGTTTTCGCTGGCGCTCACGGGCATGGTGGCGTTTTCAACGGCGCCGCTTCGGATGTTGACCTGGGTGGGGCTGCTGCTGGCCATGGCGGCACTAGGCTACGGTAGCTGGGCGGTGCTGGAGCATTTCATATGGGGCATCGCGGTGCCGGGGTACGCCACGCTGGTGGTGGGCATGATGTTTTTGAGCGGCATTCAACTGCTGAGCATTGGCATCCTGGCCGAGTATGTGGGACGCATTTACGACGAAGTGAAGCGGCGGCCCAACTATATCGTGGCGCAACGCAGCGGCCAGGGCCTTCCAGACGGACGCGACTGATGGCAGCACAACCCATGTCGAACCCGGTCAAAAGCGGGCTCTGGTTTCTGGCCGTAGGCGGCACCGCCGCACTGACACACTTGGTGGTGTTTGCGTTGACACAGCACCGCCTATGGCCCGAGTTGGCCAATGCCACCGGATTTTTGGTGGCCTTTATGGTCAGCTTTGGCGGGCACCGGCTGCTCAGTTTTCGCGATGCAGCCACCACGGTAGCGCGAAGCTTTCAGCGCTTTGTGGTGACCGCACTGGCGGGCTTTGCCACCAATGAGGGGGTGTTTGTGCTGCTACTGCGTGTGGCGGATTGGCCCGCGCTGCTGGCCCTGTTGGTCGCGCTGGTCGTCGCTGCGGGACAGACCTTTTTACTCAGCCGGTTTTGGGCTTTCAGTCGCTGATCCCTGGGTGGTCTGCGCCTGCGGCTGGTACAGCGACCAGGCGCGGCCCTTGAATAGCCGAACAAAGCCGTCTAGCGGGGTGTCCTGGCTAGACACCACCCACACCCCGGCTTGCATCCGGATCTGCGCCAGCATCTCGGGCGTTTGCAGAACGCCGGCGGCCCGCGCGTCAAAATCAGCCCCCTCCAGCAACTCATGCTGCCAGTCGTCACCGGGTGACTTGCTTAGCGCGGGCCAGTCCTGAATGACCACCATGGGCGCGCTCGCCTGCCGATAAAACGGCAGGTCGTAGGCATAATCGCCCAGCAGGTAGACGGTGTCGGACGCTTGTGCCCCCGCCACCTGGAGCGCCTGCGCAACATCTAGCGCACTGTATTTTCTGGTGAAGTCTGCCGCCGCCATGTTGGCGGCCACTGCAATGCCAACGCTTGCGACACACAGCGCCGCAAACAACCGGCCCTGCGCCTGCGTGGCAAGCTTGAGTCGGGCCATGGCGTCGTCCCAGCCCAGCGCCGCCAGCAGCGCCAGCGGTGGCATGACCGGCAAGGCGTAACCGATGATTTTGGAGTTGGGGATGGAAAAGAAGCCGATGATTGCCAGCACCCAGATCCAGCACAAGGCCATCCAGGAATTTGCTATCGAATTTGTAGCTGCCTGCGACCGTCTTGCTTGCGCTACAGCCTGATTTAGTACAAAAAATACCCATGGAAACAGCAGCACCACCAAACACAGCCCGTAAAACCACCAGGGCTGCGCGTTGTTGAACGTGGTGGCGCTGAAGCGGCTCACCTGGTGTTTACCAAACATGTAGTCCAGCATGCCGGGAAACTGCTGCTCTGCGAACCAAAACCAGGGGAGCGCGATGACTGCAAACAGGGCCAGGCCCGATATCCAGGGCAGATACAGCATTTTTTTAAGCTGCCGGGTCCAGAGCAGCCAGATCAACAGCACCAGCCCCGGCAGCGCCACACCGATCAAGCCCTTGGACAACACGCCCAGCGCGCAGGC
>JAYWDL010000459.1:0-9385 GCA_043779865.1 Polaromonas sp. | reverse complement strand
CTAAGGAAGCCTTGAGCCCGTTGATGGGGTCCCATGGACAGGCTTGAGGACATGGCAGACAGCTAGCGATTTGCTACAAATTTCATGGCTTTCCAGCGCCGCGCAGCTTGGGCGCTGAAATGATTTCGCATCAAACCCGTTAGCGACCCAGCGCCGAAGCAACGCAAAGCTCAGGATTTTCAGGATTTGGCCGCTTCAGTGTCGGTATCGGGCGCCTGCGTGCGCTTTATAAATACCTGCGCAGCCAGAATGCCGACCTCATACAGCCCGCCGACCACCATCAGCAGCATGATCATGGAGCCTGCATCGGGCGGCGTGACGAGTGCTGTGCCAATAGCGGCAATCACCCAGAAATAGCCGCGATACTGGCGCAGCTGAGCTACGGTGAGCACCCCCATTCGCACCAGCAAGATCACAGCAATCGGCACCTCAAACGCCAGTCCGAACGCCAGAAACATGCCAAGCACGAAGTTGAGGTATTCCTCGATGTCAGGCGCGGCGGTAATCGACTTGGGGGCAAAGCTCTGGATGAACTTGAACACCTGGCCAAATACAAAGTAGTAGCAAAACGCCACCCCGGCAAAAAACAGCAGGGTGCTGGAAACAACCAGCGGCATCACCAGTTTTTTCTCGTGCGAATACAGGCCAGGTGCTACAAAAGCCCATACCTGGTACAGCACCACCGGCAGCGCAATCATGAAGGCGGCCATGAAAAGAATCTTGATCGGTACGATAAACGGCGAAATGACGTTGGTCGCGATCAGTGTTGCACCCTTGGGCAGGCTGGCCACCAGCGGTGCCGCCATCAGGTCATAGAGTGCACCAGGGCCGGGGAACAGCGCAAGAATGGCGGCGGCAATGCCAATGGCAATCACCGCCTTAATCATGCGGTCGCGCAGCTCCATCAGGTGCTGCACAAACGGTTGCTCGGTGCCCGCGAGTTCGTCAGGCTTGTCGCTACCGGGGGGATTGGAGTCACTCATGAAAAAGTCTGCGCCGGGTAAATTGCGCCGGGATGCGCGCAACAGGAAAATCAGTAGGAATGCTCAAGCCTTGCGGCCAGGCTGGGGGCGAAAGCGTGCCACGCGGGCCGCGCCGGACTGCGCCTTGGTGCGTACGCCGGAACGGGCCTTGAACCATTGCGGCGTGGCGCCCTGCTTGAGCCGCCACTTCTTTTTCGGGTGCCGGTATTCAGGAAATACCTCAAAACCGGGCAGTTCGCCCGCAGAAGGCGTTGCCGTGGATTCAGCCCATGATTTTTCAAAATCACTGGCGTTGGTCTTGATCGAGTTTTCAACGTCGCGGGCCGCGCCTTCGACGCTTTCCTTCATTTTCTTGAACTCGTCCAGGTCCATTGAGCGGTTGACTTCCTGTTTCACGTCATTGACATAGCGCTGCGCCTTGCCCAGCAGCGTGCCGACGGTACGGGCCACGCGCGGCAGCTTCTCGGGGCCAATCACGATCAGTGCCACTGCACCGATTAGCGCGATTTTGGAGATGCCGAGGTCAATCATGCGGGATACGTTTGAAGGTCAGTCCGGCCGCCGGCCCGCTCCAAAGCCGGCTGAGCCCTTGGGGGGACAGCGCAGCATCCGAGTCGGCAAGCGTGGGAGTCAACATTTTCAGGACTTTTGCCGGGCTTCGACGTCAATGGTGTTCCGGTCTGTCTTATCAGCCGCCTGGGCGTTGGTCACCTGGCTGGCCGGAACGACCGGTTTTTCATCCGCCGGGGACTGTCCGCCCTCTTTCATGCCGTCCTTGAAACCCTTGACCGCCCCGCCGAGATCACCCCCCATGTTCCTGAGCTTTTTGGTACCGAACACCATCACCACGATCAACAGCACGATCAACCAGTGCCATATGGAAAATCCACCCATGTTTTGCTCCTACTCTGTAATTGCCAACTGACTGATATGTCTACAACAGTCCTTGATTCTAAAGGCCCTGTGCGGTAATGCCTATGACCCTGCCAGCCTGCAGGGTAGTGTGAGAGCCTTCGCTATCGTAAGGGTTCCCCTGAATTGCCAATGATCTGATCAGCCCTTGAGCCACGGCCGGGCACCACCAATGACATGGAAATGCAGATGATGCACTTCCTGCCCGCCTTCGGCGCCGGTGTTATTCACGATGCGAAAACCGCCTTCCGGATAGGGATTGCAGCCCTGCTCCAGCGCCAACTGGGACGCCAGGACCATCATGCGCCCCAGCAGCGCCTCGTGCTCTGGCCCCACCTGCGCCATCGACGGGATATGTGCCTTGGGAATGATCAAAAAATGCACCGGCGCCCAGGGGTGGAGGTCGTGAAAGGCGAACAGTTCGTCGTCTTCATACACCTTGCGGCTGGGAATGGCGCCAGCAGCGATTTTGCAGAAAATGCAGTTGTCTGAATGGCTCATGCGTTTGGTCTGGGAGTTCTGGAAAAATGTCGGCGCAGTCAGGGAAGGCGGTTGTCATTAAAGTGCATCCAGCCCTTGATGCAGCGGTACAAATACCAGAGCCAGACGATACCGTAGGCAATGGCCCCTGGGAAAACAAACAGCAGCCACAGCGGCGACAGCAGGGCCAGCCACAGCAGCGTCCACCAGAAGGTGGCAATCATGTAGTTGTGGTGATCAATGTACAGCGAATCCGACTCGTCCGACCGCCGCAGGTAGTTGATGATGAGTGCGATCACCGCAAACACGCCGCCGCTGAACCAAGCCAGCGTGTGCAAACCATAGAGCACATGCATGACCAGCCGGTCGCTGGAGGTTTTGCTTTGGTATTCGGCAATATTGTTTTGCATGGGCTGATGCCTTTCAAAAGAACGTCAACAAGGGTCTTTCGGGGAAACGCCGCAAAAAACTCAGGCTTTTTCGACCGTTTCGCGGTGCTGCGCCTTGCGCAGCGCTTTTTCCTCAATGCCGCTGGTGCCTTCGCGGCGCTCCAACTCGGCCAGCACATCGGCGGGCGTGAGGCCGTAATGCACTAGCGCAATCAGGCTGTGAAACCACAAATCGGCCACCTCGCCAACCAGTCTGGCCTTCAACTCGGCGGTAGGCCCGCCATGGTCGATGTCTTTGGCGGCCATTACGGTTTCGGTGGCTTCCTCGCCGATTTTTTTCAGGAAAGCATCCGGGCCTTTGTGCAGCAGCCGCGCCACGTAACTTTTGTCAGGGTCGCCGCCATGGACCGGTTTTCGGCTTTCAATGATGCGCGCCAGGCGCTGAAGGGTGTCGCTGGATGTCATGGTGTGGGGTACAGGCTATTTGTAGATGCTGCCGGGATCTTTCAAGACCGGCTCGGTAACGACCCACTGGCCGTCTTGATAAAGGCTGAAAAAGCAGCTGTGGCGGCCGGTATGGCAGGCTATTCCGGGTTGATCGGGCTCATGGCCCAACTGCGTGACCTTGAGAAGTACCACGTCATTGTCACAGTCGAGCCGGATTTCATGCACGGTCTGGAAATGGCCGGACTCTTCGCCCTTGTGCCACAAGCGGCCGCGCGAACGGCTGAAATACACCGCCTGGCCAGCTCGGCGGTTTTTTGCAGCGCCTCGCGGTTCATCCAGGCAAACATCAGCACGTCGCCGCTGGCGGCTTCCTGCGCAATCACTGGGACCAGGCCCTTGTCGTCCCACCGGACAGTTTCTAACCAATTCATGCGGGTATTGTCGGCGATCCCAGAAACTATGAAATTGATAGCTGCTTGCGCCCGTCCATCAATCGCAGAAGGCCAAAAAGGCTTGAAATCAGAGACGAACCGGAATGCCGCGCCCGGCCATGTACCGCTTGGCCTGCTCCACCGTGTATTCGCCGTAGTGGAAAATGCTGGCCGCCAGTACCGCATCGGCGCCGCCCAACTGCACGCCGTCGGCCAGATGGTCGAGCGTCCCGACGCCGCCCGAGGCAATCACCGGCACGCTGACCGCATCGCTCACCGCGCGGGTCAGCGCCAGGTCAAACCCCGCCTTGGTGCCGTCGCGGTCCATGCTGGTCAGCAAGATCTCGCCAGCGCCGCGCCGCGCCATCTCGGTGGCCCAGGCCACGGCATCGAGTCCGGTGTTTTTGCGGCCGCCGTGGCTGTACACATCCCAGCCCGCACCGCGCGTTTTGGCGTCTTCAGCGCTGCGGCGCTTGGCATCAATCGCCACCACGATGCACTGCGCGCCGTATTTGGCCGAGGCGTCTTCAATCACCTGCGGATTGGCCAGCGCGGCCGAATTGAAACTGGTTTTATCGGCCCCGGCGTTGAGCAGGCGGCGCACGTCTTCCACCGTGCGAACTCCCCCGCCGACCGTCAGCGGAATAAACACCTGCGAGGCCACCGCTTCGATAATGTGCAGGATCAAGTCGCGCCCGTCGCTGGTGGCGGTAATGTCGAGAAACGTCAGTTCGTCGGCGCCCTGGTCGTTGTAGCGCGCGGCAATTTCAACCGGGTCGCCGGCATCGCGCAGCTGGGTGAAATTCACGCCTTTGACGACCCGGCCGCCGGTCACGTCGAGGCAGGGAATGATGCGTTTGGCTAGCATATTTGCAATTCTCGAAAACAGCTTAAGTGCCTTTTCAGATAAGGAATATGTTCCGGCGCGATCTTGCTCAGTTTCAATTGTGAATCGATACCCAAGGCTGTTAGAGATGCCTTAGGCAGGGACGGGGCAATCTGGATTAAGCCGGATTCGTCAAAACTGATGAGGTATTGATCAAACAGTCGGTCCACATTGGGCCTCAACAGCAGCCCGTTGTAAACATCCATCCGCTCTTGATTACTGGCCTCTGACCACGGCACGATATGCGAAGCAATCAAAATTTGGCTCACGTCGCAACCAGTAACAGCACAACCGCCCCAATAGCTCAACAGTTCACTGCGAAAGATGTCCTGTCCAACCCTAAGTATCGTTTCGGCCAATCTGGTGGTGGTCAAACCAGCAGAAGAAAAGTCTTGCTCTTGTTTTGGCGCGGTTTCCGGAATAACCCAGCCCAACTCTTCCAAGGCGACGGCCAACTCGCCATACATTACCCAACCACCGTGGCCCCGCTCGTCAGGAGTTCTGTCCCACTCACCTATTGCAGAAATCTTGTCGGCACTAGGCGACTCAAATTCCATCGATTCGGACAGCATTCCAGCAAACAGTCCGTACTGCAGACTGCCAGCCCGTGTTCCTTTGTATCCCGCTATCTGCCCCATTTCCAGCACGCTCAATCGCAGATTTTGGGCGTGATAGTGTCCAAGGAGTATTTTTCTAACGTTGACGGGGATCCTGGCCTCGATAGACAGCAGTGCTCGCTTGTATCTCACAACCCACAAGGCCTGGTCATCTTCAACCGCGCTAATCTCTTCAGTGTTAACGTTAGGTGGCATCATCAGCCGTTCAGCTCATCAGCCCGCTCCTGCGCAGCCTCAAAATCCAGGTCGCCGCTGTAAATCGAGCGACCGCAGATCACGCCCTGAACGCCCTCATCTTCAACGGCGCAGAGCGCGTCGATATCGGCCATGTTCGACAGGCCGCCCGAGGCAATGACGGGAATCGTCAGCGCCTGTGCGAGCTTGACGGTGGCCTCGATATTGATGCCGCTGAGCATGCCGTCGCGGCCGATATCGGTATAAATGATGGACTCGACGCCGTAGTCCTGGAATTTCTTGCCCAGATCAACCACTTCGTGGCCAGTCAGCTTGCTCCAGCCGTCGGTGGCGACCTTGCCGTCTTTCGCATCCAGACCGACGATGATGTGGCCGCCGAAAGCGGTGCACGCATCCTGCAGAAAACCCGGATTTTTCACGGCGGCGGTGCCGATGATGACGTAGCGCAGGCCGGCGTCGAGGTAGCGCTCAATGGTGTCCAGGTCGCGAATGCCGCCGCCCAGTTGCACATCGATTTCGTTGCCCACTTCGGCCAGGATGCGCTTGATGGCCGCTTCATTCCGGGGCTTGCCCGCAAACGCGCCGTTCAGGTCCACCAGATGCAGGCGGCGCGCGCCCTTGCCAACCCAGCGGCGCGCCATGGCGGCCGGATCTTCGCTGAAAGTGGTGGATTGGTCCATGTCGCCCTGTTTCAGGCGAACGCAGTGACCATCTTTCAGGTCAATCGCGGGGATGAGTAGCATGTTGGGCTAAAAGAAAACGGTTAGTGAAGTTAAAAAAACAATCCACCCTGGGCGCCAGGGGTGCAATCGGCGGCATAAGCGTGAATCAGCGTGGATCAGGGATTCCAGTGCAGGAAATTGCGGTACAGGGCCAGCCCCTGGTCGGCACTTTTCTCGGGGTGGAACTGGGTGGCAAAAATATTATCGCGTGCTATCGCGGCTGCAAACCGTGAGCCGTAGTCCGCTTCGCCCGCGATGTGGCGCGCATCCGACGGACGGGCGTAAAAGCTGTGAACAAAATAAAAATAGGCGCCGTCAGGCACGCCGGCCCACAGCTGATGGGCTTGCGCGCCATCAAAGCGCGACTGGTAAACCTGGTTCCAGCCCATTTGCGGCACCTTGTAGCGACTGCCGTCGGGCTGGAGCTTGCCAGCGAGGTCAAACTTGACAACGTCGCCGTGAATCAGGCCCAGGCCAGGCGTCAGGGCACCAGCCAGCCCTTCATGACTGTTGTCCAGCAGCATCTGCATGCCGACGCACACGCCAAACAGCGGTTTGTTCGCAGCGGCATGCAGCACTGCGCTCTGCAAGCCGGATTCGGACAGCGCGCGCATGCAGTCGGGCATGGCGCCCTGGCCAGGCAAGACCACGCGTTCAGCATCCAGTACGTCCTGCGCCCGCGAGGTGACCACGACTTCGTAGCCACTGCCGTGCGCCACATGCTGGACAGCTTGCGACACCGAACGCAGATTGCCTGAACCGTAATCGACCACCGCCACCGTTTTCAAATTTGACATTCAGAAGAGAAAAGAAAAAAAAGATTGGTTGCTATTTATTTAATAGCTACTAACGCACGTCCTGCCTGCGCAGGAAGCCAAAAATATGCAAAAATAACCGTGATTTCCTGGCTTACAGCGAACCCTTGGTCGAAGGAATCACGCCGGCGGCACGCGGATCGATTTCCAGCGCCATGCGCAAGGCTCTGGCAAAAGCCTTGAACACGGTTTCGGCCTGGTGATGGGCATTGTCGCCCTTGAGGTTGTCGATGTGCAGCGTGACAAACGCATGGTTCACAAAACCCTGGAAAAATTCGTAGGCCAGCTGGCTGTCAAAAGTGCCAATCATGCCGCTTTTGAAGGGCACGTTCATGTCCAGTCCGGGGCGACCCGAAAAGTCCACAACCACGCGGGACAGCGCTTCATCAAGCGGCACATAGGCATGGCCATAGCGGCGCAGGCCTTTTTTGTCACCCACGGCCTGGGCCACCGCCTGCCCCAGCGTGATGCCGACGTCTTCGACCGTGTGGTGGCCGTCAATATGCAGGTCGCCCACAGCTTGAATGTCCAGGTCAATCAACCCGTGGCGGGCGATCTGGTCGAGCATGTGGTCAAAAAAGCCGATGCCCGTTGACAGTCTGGCCTGGCCGGTGCCGTCCAGGTTGACCTTGACGGTGATTTTGGTTTCGGCAGTGTTGCGCGAAACTTCGGCAGTGCGCGGAGCGGTTAGGGAAGGAGGATTGGAAGTCGTCATAAGGATTTTTCAAGCGCGGCCAGCATTTGCACGTTTTCCTCGGCGGTGCCGACGGTCAGGCGCAGGCAGTTGGCCAGCAGTGGATGCATTTTAGAAACGTTTTTCACCAGCACCTTGCGGGCCTTCATGCCCTCGAAAGTTTTAGCCGCATCCGGTACGCGCACCAGAATCATATTGGCATCACTTTTCCAGGCTTTGACGCCCTGCATTGCACCGAATGCTTCAAGCAGAACGGTACGTTGCGCGACCAACTCCCCGGCTTGCGCGGCAAACACGTCCTGGTGCTCCAGCGCAAACAGCGCGCACTCGTAGTTGAGCACGCTGATGTTGTAAGGCGGACGCACCTTGTCAATCTCGGCAATCAGCGCTTTCGGGCCCATCATGTAGCCCAGGCGCACGCCAGCCAGACCGAACTTGCTCATCGTTCGCATCAGCAACACATGGTTGTGCTGGCCAATGCGGTCAATATAGCTCTTGCTGGAAAACGGCTGGTAGGCCTCGTCCATCACCACGAGCCCCGGCGCCGCCTCAATGATTTTTTCAATCACCGCGTCGTCCCACAAGTTGGCCGTCGGGTTGTTCGGGTAAGCCAGGTAAATGATGGAAGGCTGATGCTGGCGAATAGCGGCCAGCATGGCGGCTTCGTCGAGTTCAAAGTCGTCCGTCAGTGGCACGCCGATGAATTTCAGGCCCTGCAGCTGCGCGCTCATGGCGTACATCACAAAGCCGGGCGTTGGCGCCAGGACGGTACCGCCTTCGACATCACAGGCCATGGCGAGAAGCGAGATCAGCTCGTCCGAGCCATTGCCCAGCATGATGTCGAAGCCTTCGGGCATCTGCGCATAGTCGGCCAGCGCCTGCCGCAAATCATTGACGCGGCCATCGGGATAGCGGTTCAGCGCCAGCGCGCCCAGCCGCTGCCCGAGATGGGCCTGCAACGCAGCCGGCAGCCGGTGCGGATTTTCCATCGCGTCGAGCTTGACCATGCCGGCCGAATCCTGAATCGCGTAGGCATGCATGGACTGCACATCCTGGCGAATCAGTTTTTTGAGTTCTGGGGCTAACGGGGCCAATGTGCTGTCAGGCGTCGTCATTTCTTTACCTGTATTTCAGGCACGGTGTGCAAACGCAGTTCGGCGGCGCGTGCATGGGCTTGCAGCCCTTCGCCATAGGCCAGTTCAGCGGCAATTTTGCCCAGCACCTGCGCGCCCGCTTCGCTGACCTCGATCAAACTGGAGCGCTTTTGAAAGTCATACACGCCCAGCGGGCTGGAAAAGCGCGCCGTGCCGCTGGTGGGCAGCACGTGGTTGGGGCCGGCGCAGTAGTCGCCCAGGCTTTCACTGGTCCAGGCACCCAGGAAAATCGCGCCAGCGTGCCTGAGCAATGGCTCCCAACGATGCGGATCGCGGCTGGACACTTCCAGATGCTCGGGCGCAATCCGGTTGCTGATTTCGCAGGCCTCTTCCATGCTCCGGGTGTGGATCAGCGCGCCCCGGTCATTGAGCGATTTGGCAATGATGGCGGCGCGCGGCATGGCGGTCAGCAGGCGATTCATCGCGGCCTGCACCTCGTCGATATAAGCCGCGTCCGGGCACAGCAAAATGCTTTGCGCCAGCTCGTCATGCTCGGCCTGGCTGAACAGGTCCATCGCCACCCAGTCGGCAGGCGTCGAGCCATCAGCCAGCACCAGGATTTCGGACGGCCCGGCAATCATGTCGATGCCAACGGTGCCAAACACGCGCTTTTTGGCGCTGGCGACATAGGCATTGCCGGGGCCGGTGATCTTGTCCACC
>JAYWDL010000458.1:0-3308 GCA_043779865.1 Polaromonas sp. | reverse complement strand
GAGGGTTTGGCAAGAAACATACCGCGATTTCGCGCAACCCTGGAACAGGCCGAAAGATAAAGTGACGACACAAGGGGCTATGCCTCCCAAACGGGCTTCTCATGAAAGCAGTCACGTGAATTGACGGAAGTAGTAAGATTACTTCACTTGTTTCACGAAATGAAGGGTGGCCATGACTGAACTGACGATTCATGTTTCTCAAGCGCTCAGCCGCACCCAATCCGCACGGCTTCAAAACACGCTGCGGCAACTCGCACCGGCGGTTCTGGCGCGCCAGGAAGAAGAAAACTGCAGGCAGTTGCACAAGCTGGTGGAACTGCTGTCGGGCTCGTTTGAGCCTGATCCGCTGAACATGCAGCGCGCTCTTTTGCAGGCCTCGGCGATCAAGGCCGTTTACTCAGGCACAGAATGGCTGACGGCGGTGCAGGTCGGTGAGCTGTTTGCCCGGCAAAGCGGCAGGGGTTCGGTCAACCCGTCCGCAGCGGCCAGCCGGTGGAAAAACAGCGGTGCCATTTTTGCGATCGAGTTCGATGGACGTGACCGCTACCCTCAATACGCCTTCGGTCTCGACTTCCGGCCGCTTCCTGAAATGGCCGAAATCATCAGGATCATGAAACCGGTCGAGGCGCTCAGACTCGCTGCATGGTTCGAAAGCACTTCATCTTTCCTCGGCGGGCAAAGGCCCCGGGAAGTCATTGCGCAGGATGCCAAACGGGTCGTGGATGCCGCGCACGACAGCAAGGCCCAGCTGGAGCATTGAGTGCTTGTCCCCCTGGTATGCGATTACCGGAAAATTGGTCTGGTCAAGGTTGAAGCCGGTCGCCTGTGGTGGCGCATACACCACCGGAAATACGCCTCGTTGCAGTTCAATGACAGCAGGCTCGGAAACGCCCGGTTCAGTCCGATTTTCGATGCAGTTGGCAATGTCATTCCCACGATCTACGCAGCAAAAGAAATCAGGAGCGCCCTGATGGAGACGGTTCTTCACGATGCGCCATCGTCGTCACATGGGTTTATATATCTGGCTCCCGTTCCGGAACAGCGTGTTCTGGTTCAGTTGACGAACAAGTCATCCCTTCAGCTGGCAGACCTGCAGACCCTGGGCCTGCGCAGAGTGGGCATCAAGAGAGCTGATTTGATAGACAGCGAAAAGCCTGCCTACCCCTTGACCCGCGCTTTCACTGAGGCGCTGCATGCTGCGCGGCCGGATGTTCAGGGCTTGAACTGGCACTCGCGCCAGAACCACGAGGATGTGATCATTCTCTTTGGCGATCGCATTGCGCCAGCCGATCTGGGTATGGCCACGCCTGCCGTCAGTGTGGCTGAGGACGGTGCCCAGCTTGCGCTTCTCGAATTGCTCACGGCCCTGGGCGCTTCAGCGCTCTGACGGTTTCAGGCGAAGGCTTTTGCTTCACGGCGATGACTGAAAAGCTGCCGTTCGGGCATGACCATTGCCTACGCATTGTTCCAGTTGGGTATCAGGCATCGCAGTGCAAAGACCCATCCAGCCGCGCCAACAAAAAAACCCGCAAAAGCGGGGTTTTTTGTAGGGACGGCTCCAGCCTTCAGCTGGATTATCGGGAAGCTGCCGAGGCCGGTGCTGCCACCGCAGGCGAAGGCGTCGTGATCCCTGCTGCGTCGGAGGCTTGCGTTGGCGCTGGCGCGGGCATGGCAGGCGCCATCGGGGTGGATGCTGGCGCGCTGATAGCCGTTGGCGCCGGCATGGGCGCAACCGGTGCCGCCTGCGCCGGGCCGGCGTGGAACTTCATCATCAGCGGCACGATCAGCAGCGCAACGATGTTGATGATCTTGATGAGCGGGTTGATGGCGGGGCCGGCAGTGTCCTTGTAGGGGTCGCCCACGGTGTCACCAGTGACGGCTGCCTTGTGCGCTTCGGAGCCCTTGCCGCCGTGGTGGCCGTCTTCAATGTACTTTTTCGCGTTGTCCCAGGCGCCGCCGCCGGTACACATCGAAATCGCCACGAAAAGGCCAGTCACGATGGTGCCCATCAGCATACCGCCCAGCGCCTTGGGGCCCAGCAGCAGGCCGACCAGAATCGGCACCACCACAGGCAGCAGCGAAGGAATGATCATTTCCTTGATGGCCGCAGTGGTCAGCATGTCCACTGCGCGGCCGTATTCGGGCTTGGCCGTGCCTTCCATGATGCCGGCGATTTCCTTGAACTGGCGGCGCACTTCCACCACCACGGCGCCGGCGGCCCGGCCCACGGCCTCCATCGCCATCGCGCCAAACAGGTAGGGAATCAGCCCGCCGATGAAAAGTCCCACGATGACCATCGGGTCGCTCAGGTCAAAGCTGATGGCGCGGCCATAGCTTTCCAGCTTGTGGGTGTAGTCGGCAAACAGCACCAGCGCGGCCAGGCCGGCCGAGCCAATCGCGTAGCCTTTGGTCACGGCTTTGGTGGTGTTGCCGACGGCGTCCAGCGGGTCGGTCACGGCGCGAACTTCCGGCGGCATGTCGGCCATTTCAGCAATGCCGCCGGCGTTGTCGGTGATCGGGCCGTAGGCATCGAGCGCCACCACGATGCCGGCCATGCTCAGCATGGACGTGGCTGCAATCGCAATGCCGTAAAGACCGGCCAGGTTGTACGACACCAGAATGGCGATGCACACAAACATCACCGGCCAGGCGGTCGAGCGCATCGATACACCCAGGCCGGCAATGATGTTGGTGCCGTGGCCGGTGGTCGAGGCCTGCGCGATGTGCTTGACCGGCGCGTACTGTGTGCCGGTGTAGTACTCGGTCACCCAGACCAGCGCGGCGGTCAGCACCAGGCCGACGGCGCAGGCGCCAAACAGCTTCATCTGGCTGCCGCTGGCGGTAATCGCGTTGTCGGGCATCAGCCACATGGTGACAAAGTAAAACGCAATCAGCGACAGGATGCCGGCAATCGCCAGACCTTTGTACAGGGCCGGCATCACATTTTTCATGCCGGGCGAGGCCTTCACGAAGAAGCAGCCAATGATGGAGGCAACGATGGACACGGCACCCAGCGCCAGCGGATACAGCACCGCATTGACTGGCGCAGCAGCGACCAGCAAAGCGCCCAGCACCATGGTGGCAATCAGCGTCACCGCATAGGTTTCAAACAGGTCGGCGGCCATGCCGGCGCAGTCGCCTACGTTGTCGCCTACGTTGTCGGCAATCACGGCCGGATTGCGCGGGTCATCTTCGGGAATGCCGGCTTCGACCTTGCCCACCAGGTCAGCGCCCACGTCAGCCCCCTTGGTGAAAATGCCGCCGCCCAGTCGGGCGAAGATGGAAATCAGCGACGAGCCAAAGGCAAA
>JAYWDL010000457.1:0-9395 GCA_043779865.1 Polaromonas sp. | reverse complement strand
TGCAACCGGCTGGCTTTGATATTGGCGAGGGCTGGCTTAAGTACGACCTGACCAGCCCCTACTGGAAGGCTTTTCTCGTCGGCATCGTCAACACGCTGCGCGTGACCCTCATCGGCTGTGTTTTGGCGACCTTGCTAGGCACGCTGCTGGGAATAGCGCGCTTCTCAAGCAATGCGCTGGTGCGGGGATTGAGCCGCAGCTATGTGGAGCTGTTTCGCAATATTCCTCTGCTGCTGCAATTGCTGATGTGGTATCTGCTGTTCATTGAATACCTGCCCTTGCCCAATGAGGCGCTTAGCATCGGCAAGGTCATTTTTCTAAGCAAGAACGGCATATCGTTTCCATCGCTCGTGTGGGAGGACGGACACGCACGGTTTGATTTTCCGTTTGTTGGTGAGATGCAAGTCGAGGGCGGCAGCGCTCTCAGTCCCGAATACATGGCTGTGCTGCTCGCGCTGGTTTTGTACACCTCGGCTTTTATTGCGGAAGTCGTGCGCGCCGGCATTGCTTCGGTTCCGCGCGGCCAGCACGAGGCTGGTGCATCCATCGGCCTGTCGCGCGCGCGATCAATGCGTCTGGTGGTGCTGCCGCAGGCGCTTCGGTTAATCATCCCGCCGCTGACCAATCAGTATCTTAATCTCACCAAAAACTCTTCGCTGGCGGTGGCCGTGGGATACCCGGAGCTGGTTTCAATTGCCAACACCTCGCTAAACCAGTCGGGCCGCGCGGTGGAGTGCATCGCGATCATCATGCTGGTTTACCTGACGATGTCGCTGGGTACATCGGCGCTCATGGACTGGTTTAACCGCAGCGCTGCGATCAGGGAGCGTTAAATGATGCTCAATGCTCATGGCTGAAATTTTTAGCCCGGTTGCCGCACGACCTGCGCCTGTCCACACCTTGAGCGCAGTGGCATTGCTGCGCCGGAATCTTTTTTCCAGTGTGCCCAATGCCTTGCTGTCGCTGTTGCTGCTTGCATTGTTGGCCTGGCTTGCAGTTAAAGGCTTCCGCTGGGGCGTGGTGAGTGCCGTGTTTGCGCCGGATGCAGACCTGTGCCAGGCTGCACGCGGCATCGGCGCGTGCTGGGGCGTGATCAATGAAAAAGCCCGCTTCATCCTGCTTGGCCGCTACCCGCAGGCCGGGCAATGGCGGCCAGTGCTGGCGACGTTTGCGCTGCTGGCACCCGTGCTGGTCAGTTGCAGCACACGCTTCTGGAAGCCATGGCTTGCGCTGGTATGGGCTGCAGGGCTGGCCATCTTTTTCGCGCTGATGGGCGGCGGTATGGGCGGCCTGGAAAAAGTTCCGACCGATCAATGGGGCGGCCTGCCACTAACCCTCATGCTTAGCGTCATCTCCATGGTGCTGGCCTTCCCGATCGCCGTGCTGGTGGCGCTGGGCAGGCGTTCCGACATGCCTGCGATCCGCTCGCTGTGTGTGGTTTACGTCGAACTGGTTCGCGGCGTGCCGCTGATCTCTGTGCTGTTCATGGCCTCGTTCATGCTCCCGCTGTTTTTGCCGGTGGGCAAGTCGCCTGACGTGCTGATTCGCGTGATCGTCGGCATCACGCTGTTTGCAGCCGCCTACATGGCCGAGATCGTGCGCGGTGGTCTGCAAACGATAGGTCGCGGTCAGTTTGAAGCAGCCGCCAGCATGGGCCTCGGCTACTGGCAGACGCAACGCAAAATCATTTTGCCGCAGGCGCTTGGCGCGGTGGTGCCAAGCATCGTGAACAACTTTATCTCGCTGTTTAAAGACACGTCGCTCGTCACCATCGTGTCGCTGTATGAACTCACCGGGTCGCTGTCGCTTGCGCTGGGCTCCGACCCGAACTGGCGCCCATTCAAGATTGAAGCTTATCTTTTCATAGCCGCCATTTACTTTGCGTTCTGCTATGCCATGTCGCGCTACAGCCTGCGCGTCGAACAAAAGCTGGCACGCAAGGATGCATCAAGGAATCAACAATGAGCGATGCAATCGTCCGCTTCGACAAGGTCAACAAATGGTTCGCGGGCAGTTTTCACGTGCTGCGTGACATTGACCTGTCAGTCCAGCCGGGCGAGCGCATCGTGATCTGTGGGCCTTCGGGTTCGGGCAAGTCAACACTTATCCGCTGCATGAACGGGCTGGAGGATTACCAGGAAGGCACGCTAACGGTAGCAGGCACGGTGCTCGGCGACGATGTCAAGGCCATTGAAACGGTGCGCCGCCAGGTCGGCATGGTCTTCCAGCAGTTCAACCTGTTCCCGCATCTGACGGTGCTGGAGAACCTGACCCTGGCACCCATCTGGGTTGCCGGCCTGTCCAAAAAAGAAGCTGTGGAACGCGCCATGGCACAGCTTGAGCGCGTGCGTATTGCAGAGCAGGCCAACAAATACCCCCTGCAGCTTTCGGGTGGGCAGCAGCAGCGTGTGGCGATTGCGCGCTCGCTTTGCCTGACGCCAAAGATCATGCTGTTTGACGAGCCCACTTCGGCGCTGGATCCGGAAATGATCAAGGAAGTGCTGGACGTGATCATTGGCCTCGCAGACCAGGGCATGACCATGCTGTGCGTCACGCATGAGATGGGCTTTGCACGCGCAGTCGCGGACCGAATCATCTTCATGGATGAAGGCCAGATCGTTGAACAGAACATTCCGCGAGACTTTTTCGAGCACCCACAAAACGAGCGCAGCCGGGACTTCCTGTCAAAAATTCTGGGATATTGAGTGGCTATTGCCTGCCGGCGACTTGGCCGCCACCTGAAACCCACTGTTTGAGAAGAAAATTGCTGACAGTTCAGGACGGACGGCCCTTATCGGCTATGAATTTTGTTGCGGTGGTCGCGCTAGTTGCACCGTGGGGCTAATCAGGATAACGGCGGCTTGAATTAAAAAGCCTAAGGCCGCTAGCGCCAGGCAAGCCGGCGCGCCGAACGCGCCGCCCACCAGCGCGCCCAGCGCGGCGCCCAGGGGCCATCATCAGCGAAGCTATGAAGGCGCTGATCGGGCCAATGGCCATCAAGGTGCCAAAGCGCACGCGCCTGGCAATGGGGCCAGCCAACAATGAATCTGGACTGCCCGGGCGCCAGCTAGCCGATGTAGCGGCCCACGGCTTCAAGCAACACCGACTGTTCAATAAAATGTGACAGAGCAATTGCGGGCAATATAAGTCGCGGAATGATCGACAGCAAGGCGTAGTAAGCCACGGCTCCAGCCAGCAGCAGGCCCTGGTTGGCGCGAAAACCTTTGAGTACCTGCAGCACAAAAGTGTCTGGATGACCAAGTATGTACACAGTCCTGGGTCCAATCATCATGGCGCACCTCGCAACAACATTTATCGACTAATTTATGAAATGAATGTTTTTAACCCTTATTGGGCGTTCGCAAGCAGCTATTTTTTCAGTAGCAAAATGGTTCGACTCCAGACCTTAAACGTTGATTGCCACTGCCGACCCAGCCTGCTTGCGCAACTCAAACTTCTGGATCTTGCCGGTAGACGTTTTAGGCAACTCGCCGAACACCACAGCTCGCGGCACCTTGAAGGATGCCAGATGTTTTTTGCAATGCGCGACGATCTCTTCCGGTGTGGTCTGCGCATCCGCCTTCAGCTCGATAAAAGCGCAAGGCGTCTCACCCCAGCGTTCATCGGGCCTGGCGACCACTGCAGCGGCAAGCACGGCGGGGTGACGGTACAGCACGTCTTCCACCTCGATGGAGGAGATGTTTTCGCCGCCAGAGATGATGATGTCCTTGCTGCGGTCTTTTATCTTCATATAGCCATCGGGGTACATCACAGCCAGGTCGCCGCTGTGAAACCAGCCGCCGGCAAACGCTTCCTGCGTCGCTGCAGGATTCTTCAGGTAGCCCTTCATCGCAATATTGCCCCTGAACATGATCTCGCCCATGGTTTGGCCATCGGAGGGAACCGGATTCATGGTTTGCGGGTCCAGCACGCGCACATCGCGCTCCAGGTGGTAACGCACGCCTTGCCTTGCATTGAGACGCGCCCGTTCGCCAATGTCCAGCGCCTCCCACCCATCTTGCGTTGCACACACAGTGGCCGGGCCATAGGTCTCGGTCAGGCCGTACACATGGGTCAGGTCAAAGCCCAGCGCTTCCATGCCTTCGATCATCGAGGCAGGCGGCGCCGCACCCGCCACCATCGCCTTGACGCCGCCGGACAGGCCGCGCTTCATGCTGTCGGGCGAATTGACCAGCAGCCCGTGCACGATGGGCGCGGCGCAGTAATGGGTGACACCGTGCTGGCAAATGGCGTCAAAAATCGCCTGTGCATCGACCCGGCGCAAACACACGTTGACGCCGGCACGCGCCGCCACCGTCCACGGAAAACACCAGCCATTGCAGTGAAACATCGGCAGCGTCCACAAATACACCGCATGTCTGGGCATGTCCCATTCCAGGATGTTGGACACGGCATTGAGCGCCGCGCCCCGGTGGTGATAAACCACGCCCTTGGGGTTGCCTGTGGTGCCGCTGGTGTAGTTCAGCGCAATCGCATCCCATTCGTCGGCCGGCAACTGCCAGGCAAAGCCCGCATCGCCTGTGGCCAAAAACTCGTCATAGGTGATGCTTCCTATACGCTGCACGGTGCCGGTGTACATCGCATCTTCCACATCAATGACCAGCAGCGGCGTGGTGGCTTTGCGCAGGGCCAGGGCTTTTTGCATGACGCCGGCGAACTCCGGGTCAACAATCACGGCTTTGGCCTCGCCGTGGTCCAGCATGAAGGCAAGCGTTTCGGCATCGAGCCGGGTGTTCAGGGCATTGAGCACCGCGCCCGTCACGGGAATGCCGAAATGCGCCTCAACCATGGGCGGCGTGTTCGGCAGCATCACCGCCACCGTGTCGCCCTTGCCAATGCCGCGCTGCTGCAGCGCACTGGCCAGTTGGCGGCAACGCGTAAAGACTTCAGCCCAGTTGCGCCGCAAGTCGCCATGAACGATGGCCAGCCGGCTCGGATATACCTCGGCGGTTCGCTCGATAAACGACAACGGCGACAGCGCCGCGTAATTAGCCTCGGTACGGTACAGGTTTTCGTCAAAAATGCTGGGCATGATGGTTTACTCCGGTTTTCTGGGTCAGAGGCTCATGGTAGCGCCAGTGCTTGATGCGAAAGCAAAGCCCAGGAAAATTTGGCGGGCCTTGTGAGGCCGGCAGGCGGCTATCCGGTTCGCATGGGTTTGGCCGGTGCGTCCTGCGCGGCTGTGCCTATGCGCTCGTATTCTGAAATCACTTGAGCGCCCAGCAGCAGCAGCGTGGCGGCGATTTCCAGGCTCAGCAGCACGACGATGGCCTTGGTCAGAGAGCCATACACCACGCCGACCTGCGACAGCGTGGCGAAGTACCAGACCAGCACATGGCGAGTCAGCTCCCAGAGAAAGGCAGCTGCCGCCCCGCCAATCAGCGCGTGGCGCAATGACAACCGGCCCACCGGCATCACCATGTACACCGAAGTCAGCACAAAGATCTCACCGGCCAGACCCAGCAGGTAGAGCAGTACGCCAGAAAAACCGCTGAGCGACCAGCGCCAGCCGAAAAACTCCACACTTTTTTCACCGAGTGTCTGAAAGCTGCCTGCCACCAGCGTCACCAGCAAAAAACCCACGCCCAGGCAAAAGATGTAGCAGTAGGGCAGCACGGCAGAGACCAGAAAATGGCGCCTCCGAATGGCTACGCGGTGCAAGAAAATCACCGACATCGCGTTTTCAAGCACGGTGAAAGCCAGGGAACTGAAAAACAGCATGGTGCCCAGCAGTACCCAGCCCATGACTTCCCGATGCGCCAGAAAATTGGCCAGCTCACTAACAATGAAGTCAGACTCTCCCGGCGCCAGCCAGCCGATGTAACGGCCCAGCGATTCCAGCAGCGCTGACTGGTCAATCACGTGCGACAGGGCAATCGCAATCAGGATGAGCAGCGGAACAATCGACAGCAAGGCATAGTAGGCCACGGCGCCAGCCAGCAGCAGGCCCTGGTTGGCGCGAAAGCCCTTGAGAATCCGCAGCGCAAACGCACCGGGATGGCTGAGCACATAAGTGGCCTGCGGTTCAAGGATCATGAGAGGACACCCGGCAATGCGCCGGCCGGATAAGGAGTTGAGTTCATTATGCGCGGCAAGCCACGCCCGCAGCGCCCTGCCCCTGCCGTACAAGTCATCCGTGCAGCTATGCTTAAATTGGCATTCAACTTTTCTGACTCATGGCCATTCCCCAATCATTTATACAGGAGCTGCTGGCGCGAACCGACGTGGTCGATATCGTCGGCCGCTACGTGCAGCTCAAAAAAGGCGGCGCCAATTTCATGGGCCTATGCCCGTTTCACGGCGAAAAATCGCCCTCCTTCAGCGTCAGCCCTTCCAAGCAGTTCTACCACTGCTTTGGCTGCGGAAAAAACGGCAATGCCATCAGTTTTTTGATCGACCATGCGGGCATGACCTTCATCGAGGCCGTGAAAGACCTGGCCCAGCAATACGGCCTGCAGGTTCCCGAAGATGATGCATCGCCACAGGACCGGGCCAGGGCTGCACACCTGCGCGAGCAGCAGGCGACGCTCACCAGCGTGCTGGAAAAAGCAGGCATGGCCTACATCCGCAACCTTCGCACTTCAGAACGTGCGATTGACTATTTCAAGCGCCGCGGCGTTTCCGGTGAAATCGCCAAAACCTTTGGACTGGGTTATGCACCCGAGGGCTGGCGCGGCCTGGCCAGCGTATTTCCGGACTACAACGACCCGCTGCTGGTCGAAAGCGGCCTGGTCATTACGGGCGAGGCTGACGATGAGAATGCGGCCGGCGAAACCAAACGCTACGACCGCTTTCGTGACCGGGTCATGTTCCCCATACGCAACGTCAAGGGCGAATGCATCGGTTTTGGCGGCCGCGTGCTGGGTGACGAGAAACCCAAATACCTGAACTCCCCCGAAACGCCAGTCTTCAGCAAGGGCCGCGAGCTGTATGGCCTGTTCGAGGCACGCACTGCCCTGCGCGAGCACGGCTATGCACTGGTCACCGAAGGCTACATGGACGTGGTGGCGCTGGCCCAGTTGGGTTTTGCCAACGCCGTCGCCACGCTGGGTACCGCCTGCACGACCGAGCATGTGCAAAAGCTGTTTCGCTTTACCGATTCGGTGGTTTTCAGCTTTGACGGCGACGGCGCCGGACGCCGCGCAGCGCGCAAGGCGCTCGACGCCGCCCTGCCCTTTGCCAGCGACGTGCGCACCGTCAAGTTTTTGTTTCTGCCGGCCGAGCACGACCCGGACAGCTACATTCGCGAGCATGGCAAGGAAAGTTTTGCCCAATATGTCAGCAAGGCGGTGCCGCTAAGCCGTTTTCTGCTCGAAGCCGCAAGCGAAGGTTGCGACCTGGACACTGCAGAAGGGCGCGCGCACATGGCGAGCAACGCCAGGCCGCTGTGGAGCGCGCTGCCCGAAGGTGCGCTCAAGCCCCAGTTGCTTGCCGAGATTGCCGAGCAGGTCATGATTGACAGCCGGGAACTGCTGCAGCTCTGGCAGAACGCTTCAGGCAGCCGCAAGACAAACTATAAAAACAATAGCATCATGCGCCCGCCTGTCAAGCCATACCTCCCAGAAACACCATCAAATAACGGCCCGCATCATGGCATGCCTGAATTTGCAGACTACCCCATGGACCTGCGCGAGGAGGCTGACTACAGCTCGTCAGAACCGCATTTTTCACCACCGTCCGCGCCGCAGAACAAGTTCAGCCGCCCGGCCATCAGCACACGGCGCGCACCGCGCCGTGTGACGGGCCGGATCCTGCCAGCCAGCCGGGAAGACCGGGTTCTCAGGCTTTTGCTGACCGAGCCGCAAAGCTGGGACCGACTCAGCACCGAGGAGCACCATCTGCTGCTGGCGCTGCCAGTACCGCATGGGCCGCTGTTCGGGTGGCTGGAAAGCCAGCTGCACGAGCATGGACCGCAGCCCTGGGCAGTCCTGCGTGAAGGCCTGCGCGGTCACGTTCACGAACACCACGCCCTGGCCCAGTTTGCCGAAATTCTTGACGGCGTGGACTATGACTGGGGCGAAATACGCAGGATTTTGAATGAACTGCTGGATTTGAAGCTGGCCAGTGAGAAAACCGATCTGGCTGCCCGCGCCGCTACCGACCCGGCTGCCTTCGAACGTTTGCGCGAGTTGATTGAACAATCCAGAACGCAAAAAAGCCGGCAATAAACCGGCATGAATCGGCCCCAAATAGGCGTAAAGCAGTATCCGGAACACGCTTTATTGGTATAATCCGATTTTTCTTCGGCAAGCGCGACAGCAGCACCTCCGGCACCGGCCCCCTTTTACCCCAAGGGAACTCTTACACGAGACGGCCAATTTCCCGCAAGGACTGCATTCCAAATGTTCGCCCAACCAGCTTGCCCAAAAAATTAAGCGGCCATGTGCCCTTGCACCGGCTGCCTTTATTTTTTACCGCTCCCGCTTTGAATCCTGGATTTTTGCTACCTGCGTCCTGACTTCGGTCGCGACGCAAGCGCATGTTTGTTGACTGTTTATTGATCAATATTTAGCACGCCTTTTCCGACAACTGGAGGTCTCATGCCTTTTGCAAAGTCCAAGCCCACAAAGCAATCCGGCACGCTCACCATGCCGGCTGTGAAGTGAAAAAGCTTCGTCCATCGCCAAAGCAGTGACCCGGCCTGCAACGAAGCCTTCAGTTAAAGCACCTGCGAAAGCGGTGAAGCCGGTAGTAAAAACAGCAGTTCATGCTGCTGCCAAAACCTCTGCAAAGCCCTCTGTCACACGTGTTGATGTTGAAAAATCCGGAAAAATCGCCATATCCCTTAAAGCCAGTCCACAACATGTCCTGGTAAGCAAAATGCCTCCGAATTCTGCAAAACCCGATATGCCTTTGAAGAAAGTTCCTGCCGTGCAGCCCAAGTCCACCCAAGCCCAACTTCTCGCAGCTGCTGACGCCCTGCTACAAGCCGTCGCGCCTGCAAAAAAGAAACCCGGCCGTCCGCCGAAATCTCCCGCGCTTGAGGGCGCACCTGATTCTGTTGCGACCGGCGCCAAGCGCGGCCGCAAGCCAAAAAACGCCAAGGTCGAGGGTGAAGAAGATCTGTCGGACATCGAAGCAGAGTTTGCCGAAGAACCTGTAGCCGTCGAGGCGACCACCGAAAAAGTCAAACCGCTGCGCATGAAGATCAGCAAGGCCAAGGAACGCGCCTTGATGAAGGAATTTGGTCTGGACGAGACGGTCCTGTCCGAAGAAGACATCCTGAAACGCCGCGTGCGCCTGAAAACCCTGATCAAGCTCGGCAAGACGCGGGGCTACCTCACGCATGGCGAAATTTCCGATCACCTGCCCGACAAGCTGGTCGACGCCGAGACGCTGGAAGTCGTCATCAACATGCTCAACGACATGGGCGT
>JAYWDL010000456.1:0-3313 GCA_043779865.1 Polaromonas sp. | reverse complement strand
CATCACGCCCAGCAGCCAATGCACCAGAAAGAAGGTCAAGGCTGATTCAGCAAGGCTTTGCACCAGCACCATCGGGTTATGGCGAAACCAGCGCAGCGGTATGCGTCCGCCCGCCTCGAAGAGGACCACGGCCACGCCCAGTTCCAGCAGGAACAGCCCGATCCCCTGCAGCGGCCAGACCGCGCCAGTGAAGCCCGCCAGACCGGCGAATGTGCCGACGGCCGAGTAACCAATGACCTTGGGCAGGCCGGTGTAGCGATTCACGAGGTGACCCGCGGCGGCGGCCAGGGCCAGCAAGATGGACCATTGCACAGTCGGCAATCCGGCCGATGGCTTGATCCATTCAGCCCACATGACCAGGATTTCATTCATGGGTGCAACTCTCCACGGAAGGGATGGGGCTTTTGCTGGCGATGCTGTTGGCAAAACGTAATGCCCGTTGGTAGGGCCAGCCGTCAAGGCGTCGGGGCCGGCCGAGAAGACCGCCGTCTACAGTAAAAATAACAATGTCGAATCAATTTACAGCCTCGCAACAAGCCGTCATGTAGGACGAGGCCGGCAACGCCAGCTTATTCAGGCATGAAAAAGCTGCGTGGATGGGTGCGCCAACGCACCCAGATAGCCGCCCGAATACGGGCACGGTCCAGCCTGCTGACGTTGTGGGCCTGCAGCGCCAGCCGGAAAGCAAAGTAAAAGCTGACGCCCAGATTGAGCGCGCCAATCAGCGGAATCGAGGCAATGCTCCACCATAGCGGCGCATGCCTGAAAGCCTCAAGCCCAAGCGAAGCGCCCGCGGCGGCGAGTTGTCCGGTCGAAAGCGTGATATGGCGCAGCTCAAGCTCGACGCCGAAGAATCCGGTAAACGCCGGGATCAGGCCCAGCATGAAGCCTAGCGAAATATTGGAGGCAAAACCCGAAATATGCTCGCGCATGAAAGCGGACCAGCGGGCCGCGCGTTCATTGCCCAGCACGGCCGTAAAACGCGGGTTGTGCTGTATCGCCGAGCCGATATGGTGCAGCACAAACCAGTTTTCCACCCAGCCAGCAATCATGCTGGACGCAAACAGCACCACTCCGGTAAATGCTGCCCACAGCAGCGTCGGGCCCAGCAGTGTGAGTGATTCCAGTACCTTGTGGGCGCTGACGTTGCTGATCATCGAGCGTCCCAGCGCCAGCTCGATCACCACATTGACCAGCAGCACGGCTGGCACCACCATGAAGACATTGCCGAATACCGCCGCCACCTGGGAGCGCACCAGGTGCGTGACTTCGTCAACAAAGTTCTCCAGCGTCGTAACCGATTCGTCCGAGTCGATATTCTTGAGTTTGGCGGCCATGGCCGGTGCCGTCATGGCAGGCTGCTTGGTGGCCAGCGTGAAATGCAGCAACTGGATCATGATGAACGTGCTCGCAAAGGCCACGCTGGCCCAGAAGCCGCTCCAGAAAGCCGACAGGCCAATGCCGACGATCATGAATTTGAGCAGCGTCGTCAGGGCGGTGATGGCGCCGCCGCCCATCGCCTTGCCCAGCATTTCCTTGTAATCGGCGCGGTTGCGGGTGATGTAGCGCTCGCCGGTTTCGGCGCTGCGCTCAGCCATCTTGGCCGACAGCAGCGTGGAGTTGGCGCTGATCAGCGCGCCAATGCTTTTGCTTTCCTGTGCAATGGTGACGCGGCGCACCAGCAGTTTGAGCGCCGCCATGGCGGGTTTGGCCGAGAGCAGGGCTTCAAGCAGTTCGCGCTGGCGCAGCATGCGGGCACGCAACTGGCGCAGGCGAAACACCATGCCGAGGGAAATGCCGTTTTCTTCCAGATGGGTATAAATGCTGTTAACGGCCTGCCGGCAGGCATCAAGGCGCTCGCGATACTGCTTGACAGCGGCTTGCAACGCTGCTTCGTCGCGCGGCGCAGGCCGGAAAAAAGCCGTGCGCAGTTCCTGCACATCGGCGGGCAGGGCATGAAAGGCCCGTGCGTGGGGGCTGGTCCGGTCCATGCGCAGCCGAAGTTCCGGCGCAAAACCGGTCGCGCGGATTTGTGCCGTGCAGTAGGTCAGGGCGTCCATCAGGCTGTAGTGCCAGCGCCGGGTGTCCTGCTCGGGGTGGTGGGCCGATAGCAGCGTTGCGAGTTGCTCAATCTGGGACTCTTCCAGCGCACTCATCCACTGCGCATCAAAACGCGCAGACGCTACCAGCGGAAACAGCTCGGAGGCGTCCGTGGTTTCCGGTGTGCCAGGCAGCAACTTGCGGCGCAGCCTCTCGGCCAGTTCGCTGACAAAGGCGGTGCGCGGCGCAAAGCCAAAATCAGCCAGCAAGGGGGTGATGTCCACGGTCTGCAGCAGCGTTTGCCACCAGGCTTGCAAGCGCGCCTGCAGCTCGGGTTGTTTCTGGACGGCTTCGATAAACGCCTGAACCCTCGCCACGGCGGCCTGGGTCGAGGTCTTGTCGCCGCGAATCCATTCAAACAGCTTGATCAGCCAGACGTGGCGGTCGGCCAGATCTGCTTTAGGGTCCAGCGCCCTGAGCAGGTAGGACAGGTCCTTCATCGCAAGACTTGCAGGCAAAAGCTCAATGCAGTACGCGCCTGGGTGGGTTGCTGCCGTGCATGGCTTCGAGCACGAACAGGGGAATGGCGACCTCAAAGCGTTCACCATTCTCGGCAACACAAAAGTAGCTGCCGTGCATGGTGCCGCTGGCGGTGCGCAGGCGCGAGCCGCTGGTGTACCGGAACGACTCGCCCGGTTTGAGTAGCGGCTGGTGACCCACGACGCCCAGGCCCTTCACCTCTTCGGTGTGGCCGTTGGCGTCGCTGATGATCCAGTGACGCGAAATCAGCTGTGCAGCCACATCTCCCGTGTTGGTCACGGTGACGGTATAGGAAAAACCATAGATGCCTTCGTCTGGTGCTGACTGGTCAGGCAGGTACTGGGGAACGACTTCGCAGGAAAATTGATAGGTGGGCATGGCAGGAAAAACGGTTGTCTGCCATGTTAACCGCCCCGGCGCCTGTTGCCCGAACCTTGCCCCGGTAGCCTGACGGTGCGCCCGCTTGCTGCGACAATCCTGCGCATGAGTAAAACCACGCTGCCCACCTACCGGATTGCCCCGTCCCTTTTGTCAGCCGACTTCGCCTGCCTGGGTGACGAGCTGAAAGCCGTCATTGCGGGTGGCGCCGACTGGATTCACTTTGACGTGATGGACAACCATTACGTTCCCAACCTGACGTTCGGGCCGATGATTTGCAGCGCCCTGAAGCCGCATGCCAAAAAGGCTGATGGATCGACCGTTCCGATCGACGTGCACCTGATGGTTCAGCCGG
>JAYWDL010000455.1:0-3319 GCA_043779865.1 Polaromonas sp. | reverse complement strand
TCGGCAAACCCAAGGGCACGCAGCTCAAGGTCAGCGTGACGGCCGCGCCCAAGGCGGGCAAGGCGACCGACCACATGGTGCGATTTCTGGCGCCGCTGTTTGGCGTGGCGGTGGCTGACATCGAGGTGGTGTTTGGCCAGGAAAACGTGAACAAGCAGTTGCGCATCCGGGCGCCGAAAAAACTGCCGGCCGTGTTTTTGCCGCCAGCCCCGTAAATCATTACGTTATTGATAGCTGCTTGCGCACGCGGCTATTGCGCCAGAGGCCAATTTGACCAATATTTCCGGTCAATTCCTGCGCAGCGCCCGAAGCCGCTGCCACACCACGGCCTTGGGCTCCACCATGGCCATGGCCTGCATGCAGCGCTCCAGCCACCCCTGCCGGGTTTGCAGCCGCAGGAGGGCCTTGTCAAGGTCCTGACGAATGGCCTGGCCATAGGCACCGTGCGCTTTCAGCAATGCCTGGCGCAGCAGTGCCAGTGACGGCTTCATCATGGCCAGGTCAATCACGTCGCGGTTGAAAACGCCGTCATCGCCCCACCGGTCTGAATTGGCCAGCAGTTTGCTGGTGGCCATGTCCAGGGGGCTCAAAGTTGCCACACCGCAGACTTCATCTTTCACCGTCGGTGCCGCCAGTTGGATGCGACCCTCCAGAACAATCTCGAACTTGATGGGCTGGCCAGCCACACGCAGCAGGGTTCGAATGCCATATTGATCGGCCCGCACCTCTTTGACTTGCTCCAGCGGGGTCGCCTGGGCATGAACAATGCCGGCAATGCCGCCGGGGTTGGTCAGCAACTGGCGCAGGTTGCGGTAGCTGGCAAGGCTTGATACCAGAAAGTCAATGTCAACCGACTCGCGGTATTCGCCATACCGCAGCGCGATGGCCGTTCCCCCGCCAAACAGACAGTGGTTTTCGCGCAGCAAGGGGGCATTGAGCGCGCGCAGTACCTGTGCAATGCGCTGGTGGTGCGGTCGTTCAAACATGGCGGGCACTCATGTCAGGGCCAGGCGCAAGGCATCGACCAGTTGTTGTTCATGCGGTTGCAGCTTTGATGCGTCGATATGGCGCCAGTTGCGCTCGTAGATGCTGAGCGCCTCTGTTGGCGTCAGTTCATTAACGCCGTGCACGTGCCAGGCGAGTTGCTTGAGTTGCGGGTAGTCACCCAGGCGCACGCGCGCCGGGAGCCAGCCCGTGTGATCGACGGCAGGCGCGGCGGCGGGGTCGGCTAGCAGGCTCAGGCCGAAGTCCAGCCCCAGCGCGGCCATGACGTTCAGGTAGGCCGCCATGGTGACGGCGGGGGCACCTTTTTCAATGCGGTGCAATGTCACGCGCGACAGGCCAGCCGCCTCTGCCGCCACCGTGGCGTTGATTCCCAGCGCCTTGCGGCGCGTACGAATCTGCTGCCCGAGAGCGTCCAATCGGGCGGCAGTGGCGTTTGAGATGGCAAGGGGTGGTGCTGGCATAGTGTTTCTCATTTTATGCATTTAGACGAAAAAGTAAATAATGAGAAACGAATCCAAGGCACGCAGCTCAAGGTCAGCGTGACGGCCGCGCCCAGGGCGGGCAAGGCGACCGACCACATGGTGCGTTTTCTGGCGCCGCTGTTTGCCGTGGCGGTGGCCGACATCGAGGTGGTGTTTGGCCGCGAAAATGTCAACAAGCAGTTACGCATCCGGGCGCCGAAAAAACTGCCGCCGGTGTTTGCATCGCCGGGCGACGATTGAAGGCGCAGTAAGGGCTGACGCACAATCAGGCCTTTGGGCGCCGCTGGAACTAAAGGCGGGGCCGCCGCTCAGACAGTCACCATGCATTTACCACGTTTCGTTTCAGCTATTTTTTTGATAGCTGCTTGTGCCCTGCCAATAAGCGCTAGTGCCCAAAATAGTCTTATAAAACCGACGCTGAAAAGCGCGGTGGTCAGCACCGGGCAGGTGCGCGCCGAACTGCTGGCCTGGGCACCCGATGGCGTTGAGGCCGGCAAGCCGGTCTGGCTGGGCCTGCAGCTGGCGCACCAGCCGGAATGGCACACCTATTGGAAAAACTCCGGTGACTCGGGGCTGCCGACGATGCTGGAGTGGCAATTGCCGGCCGGCATCACGGCGGGCGACATTGCCTGGCCGACGCCGAAAAAAATACCGATCGGCAACCTGGCCAACTACGGCTACGAGCAAACCGTGTTGCTGCCGGTGCCGCTAACCATCGCACCTGGTTTTAACGCGTCGCAGCTCAACATCAAGCTCAAGGCCGTCTGGCTGGTCTGCCGCAAGGAATGCATTCCGCAGGAAGGCGAGTTCGCGCTGAGCCTGCCGGTCAAAAGCTCGACGGCGGCGAGTGGCCAGGCGTTTCAGGCGGCGTTTGCCGCCACGCCCCAACCGCTGCCAACGGAAAACAGTCAGATCGACGTCAGCGGCACGGCGCTCAAGGTGTCGCTGGCCGGCCTGCCCGCCGCGCTGCAAGGCAAAACGCTGGCCCTATTCCCTGAAACCGGCGGCGTGATTGAAACTGCCGCGCCGTGGCAGCAGGCATGGCAAGGCGCACTGTGGACAGCGCAACTGCCGCTGTCCGGCCAGCGCACCGAAAGCCCGGAGCGAATGCCGCTGGTGGTGGCGCTTGGGCGTGAGGCTTACCGCATTGACGCGCCGGTCCGGGGCGACTGGCCGGCCGTGGCCGCTGCCGCCGTGGTATCGCCGGCGCTTGAAGCGGCGCTGAAGGCCAATGCGTCTGCAGGCGCCGCGCCGGTGTCCCGCAGCGTGCCGCCCTTGGGCCTGCTGGCCGCTTTACTGGGGGCGTTGCTCGGCGGACTGATCCTGAACTTGATGCCTTGCGTTTTTCCAGTGCTGGCCATCAAGGTAGTCGGCTTTGTGAATGAGAAAAACCAGGCCGCGCGGCTGGCGTCGGGGCTGGCTTACACCGCCGGCGTGGTGCTGTCGTTCCTGGCGCTGGGCGCAGTGCTGCTGGGCCTGCGCGCCGCGGGCGAGGAACTCGGCTGGGGCTTTCAACTGCAGAGCCCGGCCGTGGTCGCCGCGCTGGCGGCGCTGTTCACGCTGCTCGGTCTGAATCTGGCGGGCGTTTTTGAATTCGGCGGTTTTCTGCCCGGCCGCGTCGCCAATGCGAGGCCCAAGCATCCGTCCCTCAATGCGTTTTTGTCGGGCGTGCTGGCCACCGCCATTGCCTCGCCCTGCACCGCGCCGTTCATGGGCGCGTCGCTTGGGTTTGCCGTGGCGCTGCCCGCCGCGCAGGCGCTGGCGGTGTTTGGCGCCATTGGCGTCGGCATGGCATTACCGTATCTGCTGGCCAGCGCAGTGCCTGCCGTAGC
>JAYWDL010000454.1:0-9426 GCA_043779865.1 Polaromonas sp. | reverse complement strand
GCCTGCTTTTGACCATTGACTTGCACCCCGCCTTTGAGAAAGCGGTTGATGAGTTTGAGCACATCGGGTGCATCCACGTGCTGGCGCACGCGAACCATGAGTCGGTCGTGGTTGACGCGGTCGAAGAACGACTCCAGATCAATATCTACCACCCAGCCGTACCCTTGTCGGATCGTGGCTTGGGCGTGACGCATTGCCTGATGGGCATTGCGCCCCGGCCTGAAGCCGTAGCTGTGTTGATGGAAATGTGGCTCCCACTGGCGTTGGACGACTTGGGCCAGCGCTTGCTGGAGAAATCGATCCGTTACCGTGGGAATGCCAAGGAGTCGGGTGCGACCGTCTGGCTTTGGGATTTCTACGCGCCGTACCGGCTTGGGGCAGTAGCTGCCTGCAACCAGTTGTGCGCGGATGGTGGGCCAGTTCGCTTTGAGGTGGGCACCGAGTTCATCGACAGTCATGCCGTCGATGCCCGGCGCGCCTTTGTTGCGCTTGACCCTCTCCAAGGCCCGTTTGAGGTTCTCTATTTCCAAAACCTCGGTCATCAGGGTTGAGATTTCCGATGATAGGGCGGTCTGGGGTTTTCCAGCGACGGATTCATCCACCGGGATTGCCGACTGGGGCAACGGTGGTGGCACCGAGGCGTTTGCCTCGTTGTGCTTGTCAGATGCAGTCCCGTCACTCTTCACGCCCAGTTCCTCATCGTTCAAGGTTCAGGCCTTCGGTGCGGGCCGCACCTACTATGCCTTTTGCTGACTTCTGCCCGGCGGTCAAAACCAGTTCCCCGGTTTTCAGTCGCTGCCGCTTTCGCTTCAACGACACAAGGCAGATCTCCCGTGGTAAGACACGAATCCTTCCTCGCATAGACGCCGGATTTACAAAATGCACCCTTGTCAATGTCGCCACCGACGCTGTAGATAGAGGACTTAACGGTCACGTGCCCGCTGGTCCCGAATGCATCAGCCTTGCAGGCCGCCCCGGTGCCAGAGGCACCTGCTCTTCGCCAGTCACAAACAGTCCGCAGGGACTGTTTGTGTACGGGCTCAGCCTCATATCCGGTTTTTGTTCATCGTCCCGCAATTTCGCCTTGAGCTTCCTCTGCACCCCGCCTCGCGACGACGCACTTGCTCTTTGGCTACCTTTGTATATTGCTTATCTCTATCAGCGCTGCTTGCAAACAGCGTAGACAGAACTTTCCCATAGTCTTGTTGCATGAAAGTTTCTGGACGCCCGCCCCAACGGAGTCCCCATTTATGTGCTTGATTAGCGTACTGGGTATTTTCACTTCCCCACAGAAGGTCGTTACTGGATTGCTCAAGCGTCTTCATAACTGCATAGTCTGGCAAATCAAGGGCTCGCTGTGCAGATATCCGATGCACAACTACATCTGCACCAGTATGTTTCTCAATCCAAGCTCCAAGACGGCTTTTGCCTGACCCATTTGCGCCCACAATTACGACCGAACCGTTGTGGGCTATTTCTTCTTTGCTGCTAGTGTCGCGTCATCAGGAAATTGACGTGGACAATGGGGGATGGAACATTACAAAGTCACCTTGTCAGAGCAAGAAAGAGCCGAACTGCAGGGCATCGCAGGAAAAGGCACGCACGCAGCGTCCAAAGTCATCAATGCCTTGATACTGCTCAACTGCGACCAAGCCGGGGGCCGTACAGAGCGACCCCGCACTTGCGACATCGCGGCCATGCTGTGCGTGAGCGAGCGCAAGGTGGATCGAGTCAAGAAGAAGTTTGTCCAGGAAGGCCTGGAGTTGACCCTGAACCGTCAGCCCTCGCAGTGCGAGTACGACCTGAAGATCGATGGCCGCCTGGAGGCGCAACTGCTGGCCATGAGCTGCTCGGCACCGCCTGAAGGCCATGCCCGGTGGTCGCTGCGCCTGCTGGCCGATCGGCTGGTCGAGCTGGAATTCATCGACAGCGTGTCCCATGAGACGGTGCGGCGGGCGCTCAAAAAAACGAACTCAAGCCGTGGAGGAAGGTCGGCTGGGTGATTGCTCCGCAGGCCAGCGCCGCATTCGTGGCCGCCATGGAAAAGGTGCTGGACATCTACAGCAGGCCCTACGATGCAAAGCACCCCGTGGTGTGCATGGATGAGACGCCCCGGCAGCTGATTCGCGAGACCCGCGAGCCCATTGCAGCGGCGCCCGGCCGGCCCGAGCGGCATGACTACGAATATGAACGCTGCGGCGTGTGCAACGTGTTCATGGCCAGCGAGCCGCTGGCCGGGCGGCGTCTGACCAAAGTCACCGAGCGCCGGACCAAAGCAGACTGGGCCTTGTTCGTGCAGGACATCGCCGCAAGCTACCCCGACGCTGAGCGCATCACGCTGGTCATGGACAACCTGAACACGCACACACCAGGCTCCCTGTATGAGGCGTTTTCCCCCGAGCAGGCCAAGGCGCTGTGGGACCGCTTCGAGTTCGTCTACACCCCCAAGCATGGCAGCTGGCTGAACATGGCGGAGATCGAAATCAACGTCATGGTGGCTCAGTGCCTGGACCGGCGCATCGACAGCATCGAGACCGTGCGAAACGAGGTCGCTGCCTGGCAGAGCCGCCGCGATAACCTTCAGGCCAAAGTCAACTGGCAATTCACTACCAAAGATGCCCGCGTCAAGCTAAAACGCCTTTACCCGACAACTACCTCATGACGCGACACTAGTACGATCAGGAGATGGAAGAAATAGTTTTGGTTGGTTACTCATTTTCTATGCCCGCCATCTGGATTCAATTGAGAGATATAACGAATGTATACCGCAAAACCTGCGGATTAATCTGGGCGCTGCGGGATAATCTGGTCATAAAAATCTCCTGTGAGGGGCTTGCCTATTGGGTTTGGCGGCAATACACTGTTAATTTATACGGGCTATCCAGTTAGCTCCACGGTCGGATTTCATGCGGGGGCATTGAAGTACTCCCCGCAAGGGCTGCACGTGAGCTTCTGAGGCGATTTTCTCTAAAAAATCACCGATGAGTATGCCCGAAAGTTTGAGGCGCTGGTCGGGCCGTTCAGGGTATTTAGGAATATACTGTGGAGCTAAGTGGATAGCCCGTTTATTTATCCAGTTATAAAAGCCTCCATGAAACCCCGCAGTCCGCCTTTGCAATCCATCCGCTTGCTCGATCAGGTCAGAGAGCGGATTCGTTGCCTGCACTATAGCCTGAGCACTGAAAAAGTTTACCTGTATTGGGTGAAGTTTTTCGTTCGCGGGCATGGGCGCAGCGGTCCAATTTCGGCATCCGCAGGACATGGGGGCGCCGGGCATCATTGACACAGCCATGACCCAAGGCAGCTTCAGCGCCGACGACATCGACCGCATGGTGCCCATGAAACGGGCCGGCAGAGCCGATGAAGTGGCCGACCTCGTCGATTTTCTGGCCTCCGAGCGCGCGGCTTACATCAGCGGACAAATCATTTCCATCAACGGCGGAATGATTTAGTGACCGCGAAGCCGCCAGGCAATCAGCAGCGGCAGGCGCAGGATAAAACCCAGCAGCAGGCGTGAGTGCATCCAGGTCAGCAAGAGGTTGTCGCGCAGGTAGTTGAAATGCGACACGCCCCCTTCGTTGGCGCGAAAATATTTGACGCTGGCAGGCAGGTTGACCGGTTTGACGCCGCGCCAGCACATGCGCACCACGGCCTCGGGGTCAAAGTCAAAACGGCGCATCCAGCGCTGTCCGTGCATGACATGGCGCAGCGGCTCAATCGGGTAAACACGAAAACCGAACAGCGAATCGCCAATACCGACCCATAGGGTTTCCAGATTGGCCCAGGCGTTCGACACTTTGCGGCCATTGACACGCAGGCGGGGCGCGTCCGCAGCAAACACTGGCACACCCAGCACCATGGCTGCGGGCTGGGCGGCTGACGCGGCCATGAATTCAGGAATCAGGTGGGCCGGGTGCTGGCCGTCGGAGTCCATGGTCAGCACATGGGTGAAGCCTTGCGCCGCAGCAAGCTCAAGCCCGTGCAACACGGCAGCGCCCTTGCCGACGTTGTTCGGTAAAACGAAAACCCGCAATCCTTCATCCTGCGCCGCCATGGCCTGGAGGCCTTTGACGCTGGCATCGGTGCTGCCGTCCACCACCACCCAGACCGGCGTCCACTGCGCACGAGCCGAGCGCACGGTTTCATAGACCTTTGGGCCGGGGTTGTAGCTGGGAATCAGGACAAGGTGCGTGCGGGAAGCGGGGGATGGGGAGCTAGCTAAAGAATCATTCATCGGCATAAAACCTGAGCAGGAGAAAAAAGAAGACAGGCCGTCTAGTCAGGCCGGCGGCGCCGAGACGGGAAAGTCAGGCAACTGCGCATGCGCCAGTTCGGACTGAAAATACTGCTCAAGCTCACTGGCGAAGTGCGCTGTATGCTGGGGCGGCTCAAACCGCTTGCCGAGGCGGATTCGGTAAGTGACCGGCATTTTCGGCGTCCACAGGACCGACCAGCCCTTGCCCAGAAAACCCGAATTGGTCTCAATAAAGACCGTCTGTACCGGCACACCAGCCTTCTTGGCAATCAGGCCGGTCGTCCCCTGCAGAGTACCGACCGGAAACCGGGTGGTGCGGGTGCCCTCGGGAAACAGCAACAAATGGCTGCCCTGACGCAAATCGGCAACGGCCAACTGCACCATGGTGCGAAGCGGCGTGTTGCGGATGTAGCCCGCCAGCCGGGAACCCGAGCCAAAAAATACGCTGTTGACGATGTCGGCTTTCATGATGCAGGCTGCATCCGGCAGCCGCGACAAAATCATGACCGCATCGAGCAACGACGGATGGTTGGGCGCGATGATCATGGCCGGGCCGCCCTGCAGCGCATCAAGCTCTGCCAGGTCGAACCGGCAAGCCCCCATGAAAACCAACACGCGCAAATAAGCCCGGAACATCCCTGCGATGAGCTTGCGGCCGATGCGATTGCTTAAGCCCCGCGGCAACATCGCGCGTAGCGGAATGGCCAGCAGAGAAAAACCGAGGCAAAGCACGCCCAGCAGCGTGAAACCCAGGTGCAGCCTGACGGTTTCATGCCAGACCCGGCGACCGGCGTACAGCGTAAGGTGCTTGCTCAGGGTTTGTTTTCCATAAAGTCAGTGCGTGTAGCGGCCCGTTAATGGACGGCCGGCTCGGCGCCCTCAACGACGCGTATGTTGGCCTTGCGCAGGCTCATGGCCTGCCACGAACGTTTGAAATTCAAGGCTGATGTAATGTAAAAAATCGCCTTGAGCGCCACCAGCGAACGCCAGATCGGTGTCTTGCCAAAAATATCGCCGGCCAGCATCGACAGCAGCGCTTCCTTCACGCGCCAGACATTGCTCGGCCCCATGAACATGTCGCGCATGCTCGGGTGCGTCACGCGGTAGATAAACCACGAAAACTCCTTGGGGCCCAGCCGCACCTGCTGGTCAAAATGCGCCAGCGCCGACACCGCTCTTGCCGGTTCGCGCAAGCAGATATCCACCGCATCGGCTCCGACAAAGCCGCCCTGCATGGCCAGCATGACGCCCGACGAAAACACCGGGTCAATGAAGGTAAAGGCATCGCCAATCAGCAGGTAGTTGGGGCCGTGCGTGCGCTCGCAGGCGTAGGAGAAATTACCGGTTGCCTCCACATCGGACGACAGCGTGGCATGGGCCAGCCGCTCGCTAAGGGCCGGACACATTGCAATGGTGTCGAGGAAAAACTCCTTGACCGGTTTGCTGCGGCTCTTCAGATAATGCGGCCAGACCACGGCACCGATGCTGGTGGCACCGTCCGCCAGCGGGATCAGCCAGAACCAGCCGTAGTCAAACCAGAAGATGGTGATGTTGCCTTCGTCCTGGCCCGTATGCCGGGTGGCGCCGATGAAATGGGCATACAGCGCCGAGCTGTTGTGCCGAGGATTGCGGCGCTTGACGTCGAACTGCCTGCCCAGCAGCGTGTCACGGCCCGAAGCGTCCACCACAAAACGGGCGCGCCATTGCTGCGTGCTGCCGTCCTCGTGCTGCGCGTGAATGGTGGCACGGTCAGGCGAAAAAGCAACATCGCGCACCCGGCAGCCTTCAATGACCTCGGCGCCCAGCCTGGCGGCATTGCGGATCAGGATTTCGTCGAACTCGGAGCGCCGTACCTGGTAGGAAAACGGCATGGATTTGTCCCAGGCATCGCCGAACTTGAAGGTCTGGCTCTTGCTGTCATGCCAGGGCGAGACAAATTCGGCGCCCCATTTCTCCATGCCGATGGCCTTGACGGCCTCTGCCACCCCGAGTTTTTCAAGCAGCGGCAAGTTCGCGGGTAGCAACGACTCGCCAATGTGAAAGCGTGGGTGATGTTCTTTTTCAAGTACCACGACCCGGTAACCCCGTTGCGCCAGCAGCGCCCCTGCCGTGGATCCCGCCGGGCCACCGCCAATCACCAGTACATCGCACTCGCGCAGGGCTGCGGAGGATGTGGGGGTCGGTGAACTCTGCTCGGTCATTAGGCGTCTTTCGTGGGGGGTGCGAGCCTGCCGCACACTTGCGGCATCAGCCTGTGTGGCATTGTTATTTTTCGATTCAGGCTTCAGCTGACCGATTTTACTTCGTGGGAATCTAAAATTCGCGCATCATGAACCGGACTCCGCCTGACTTGACTATCCCGACCAGGCTGGCAGACCGCTTGCGAGGCAAGGCTCAAGGCTGGCTGCGTGTTGCCCTCAGCCAGTATGTGACCAACGGGCTTTCGGTCTCGCTGGGCCTGGTGCTGATCATGCTGGCGCTTTTTGAGACTGCTGGCCTGACAGCGGCGGCCAGCGCTGCCGTTGGCGTGATCATCACCAGCCTGCCCGATGTTCCGTCGCCGCGACGGCGCAAGATCATGCAGATATTGCCAGCACCGTTACTGGGAACGCCGCTGTTCATGCTGGTTCAGCTCACCCGTCAGGACGACTTGCTGTTGGGCTGTGTGCTGGTAGCGGGTACCTTTCTGGCCGTGATGATGATGGCCTGGGGCAAGCGCGGCGGACCAATCTGTTTTTCGCTGCTGTTTTCGATGCTGTTTTCAATGGCCGCGCCGCCGATGACGTCGCTGGAGCAGGTCATTTCGCACACCGGCTGGTTTGTGGCCGGCGCCCTGCTGTACCTGGTCTGGGCGGTGCTGACGACGCACCTGTTCAACCAGCGTTGTCGGGCCCAGTTGCTGGCCGAATGCCTGTACAGCTTTGCCCAGATTCTGCGCACCCAGGCGCAGCGCTTTGGAACCCATCCCGACCATCAGGCACTGATGGAAATCCTGCTGGACCAGCAGGCCAATCTGGCCGATCAACTGCAGGCTACGCGCGATGTGGTTCTGGAGTCGCCCACCACCCGCTCGCGCCAGCAATACGCCGCGATGCTGCTGAGCCTGCTCGAAGCGCGTGATCACCAGCTGGCCTGCAACCTGGACCTGGATGTGCTGCTTGAGCAGCAAACCACCGCGCCGCTTCTGCCCGCCTTGCAGCAGGCGCTGACCACCACGGCCGCCGAACTGGAGTCACTGGGTATGGCGCTGCTGCTGGGCCGGCGCCAGCAGGCGATTCGCCCCATTCCGGATTTGCGTGCGCAACTGGCCGGCGCGCTGCAGCCCCGTAGCGTCAAAAGCAACCCGCTGGAGCCCGAACCGGTCGGCACTGATGCACCAGATGCCGCCGCACTGCTGCGCAACATGGGCAACCGCATCGGTTATATCAACGACGAGGCGGTCAGGATCGCTGCGCTGGCACGCGGCGACATGGCGCCCGAACTGAGCCTGGTACGCAACCAGTGGCAGCTCTTCGTCAGCACCACCAAATGGTCCTGGAAGCCGCTGCTCGGGCAGTTGAGCTGGCGCGCACCGACACTGCGTTATGCGCTGCGGGCCACGCTGGCGGTGGCAACGGGCTACGTGATCGCACTGGACCTGCCCTGGGCCACGCACGAGTACTGGATATTGATCACCATCGTTGTGGTGATGCGCGGCAACCTGGCGCAAACCGTTCAGCGCCGCAATGCCCGCGTCGCCGGCACCGTGCTGGGTTGCCTGCTGGTCACTGCGTTGCTGACTACGCAGCCGGGTGCCAAGGTGCTGTTCCTGATCGTCGCGCTGAGCACGGGCCTGGCCCACGCATTTGCCCTGCGCCGCTATCTCTACACCACGATTGCGGGAACCATCAGCGGCCTGCTGCAGGCGCACCTGCTGCTGGTCGGCCTGCAGCCTACGTTTGCCATTGGCGAGCGGCTGGCCGACACGGTGCTCGGTGCGCTGCTGGCCTGGATTTTCAGCTATGTGTTGCCTGCCTGGGAACGCAGCCAGATTCCGGGCTTGGTAAAACGCAGCATTCAGGCGCAAGGCGAGCACGCCCGGCTGGCGCTGGCGCTGCTGGACACCGCGCAAACCTCGGACGTGAACTGGCGGCTGGCCCGGCGCGAAGCCTACGACAGCCTGTCAGCGCTGACGCTGGCGACCCAGCGCACCTTGGCCGAACCACGCCAGGTCCGCCCGGAGCTGGAGCCGCTGGAAGTCCTGCAGGCACGCAGCTACCAGCTACTGGCCCAGCTGACCGCCGTCAAATCCCTGTTGCTGCTGCGGCGCAGCCAGCTTGATCTGGAGCGCGCCACGCCAGCGCTGCAGCATGCCGCGCAGTGCATCGAAGCCGAACTGTCCGATGCCGAGCCCCCTGCTGACGGACCCGGCTTCAGCATGGCGAGCCAGCCCTACCTGCCGCGGCCGGACCTGCTGATCGCGACAGACCTCACGCCCTGGCTGCTGCGCCGGCTGCAGCTGGCATGCGCCATGGCCCGTGAGCTGCGACTGGCGGCAGCCCGGGTGCGCATCTGAGTCGTTCTGTGTTTCGTTCCTTAACGCAAGCGCGCAGTCATTCAATGCTTCGGGGGCTTATTCGCCGGGGCCATAGCCCAGAATTGATTTTTCGTGATTCACTTTACGAATCAAATCAGGCCTTAGCGCACTACCTGCGTGCATAATAAGCTATTATTTTTATAGCATCTGGTGAACACGGCATGGCGCCGGCAAGGGCCAGCTCCGGTTAAAACGCTTCAGTATCCACCTCGCGATTGCCCTGCTCGCTGTAGCGATTGCCCACCACGGTCTTTTCGTTGACCAGGGCTTCGAGCCGTGCCATGACGTCGGCGCTGAGCTTCACATTGACGGCACCCAGGTCATCCAGCAGGTGCGGCAGACTGGCCGTGCCCGGAATGGGAATGATGTGCTCGCCCTTGTGCAGCAGCCAGGCCAGCGCCAACTGGGCGGGCGTGCAGTCCAGCTCCTGGGCAAGGCGCAGGTAGCCCGGCAGCAGCTTGAGGTTGGCGGCATAGTTGTCGGGCGTAAAGCGCGGCATGGTGCGGCGGATGTCTTTGGCGTCCAGCGTGTTCACGTCCTGCAGTTCACCACAGAGAAAGCCGCGCGCCACCGGACTGAAGGCAACAAAGGCCAC
>JAYWDL010000453.1:0-3325 GCA_043779865.1 Polaromonas sp. | reverse complement strand
TGAGCTGGAAAAACCGGCACGCGACCCGCGCCCCGACTTCAAGGTGGCGCGGTTTAATGAGGGTGTTGAAGACATCAGGGACTTGAAAGAAGGCATGCTGCTTGAAGGCACGGTCAGCAACGTGGCGGCTTTTGGCGCGTTTATTGACATCGGCGTGCATCAGGACGGCCTGGTGCATGTGAGCCAGCTGGCCAACAAGTTTGTCACCGACGCGCGCGAAGTCGTCAAGACCGGCGACATCGTGAAAGTGCGCGTGACCGAGGTCGATGTGGCGCGCAAACGCATCGGCTTGAGCATGAAGCTGGGCAATGCACCGCCCAGGCGCGACGGCCCGCGTGACAACCGCTTTGAAGGCGCAGGCCGTGAGCAGCGCGGCCAGCAGAACCGGGTTGGAGGAAATTTCGGCGCACAGCCCAGAGCTTCGCAGCCCGCAGCGTCAACGGCCATGGAGTCAGCCTTCAGCAAACTGGCGGGGCTGAAGAAATAGCACTTTTAACCGTCAGCAAAGATCAAAGAGCCATTGTGGGCAGGCCGGGTTAGCGCAGCGTGACCCGACATCGTCGCTCATGAAAGTGCCTGTGCCGGCCTGCGAACCGACTCCTGCGCGAGTCTTGAATGCGCCGTGCATATTTATAGCCAAATAGGCCGTTTGCGCAATATCTATAAGCGCGAGCAGCTATCAAATAAGTAGCGTCTGGCGAAATGGGTTTTCGCGTTATCAATTCAGGGCCGGCAGCCGGCGCTAAAGTCCAGCCTCACATTGAGTCATCCAGCATCTCCTCATAGTCCTGCACGCTGGCCAATCGCGGATTGGTCTTGTGGCAATGGTCGGCCAGCGCGCCCTCAATGATTTGCCTGAACTGGCTGCGCTGCACGCCCATAGCGGCCAGGCCCGTGGGCAGGCCAAGGCGGGCATTCATGGCCTTGATAGCATCAGGAATCTCACTGCCTGACGCCAGTCCCATGACACGGGCCATGCGGTCAAGACGATGCTCCTTTTGCACCGATTCGGCCTGCGCATTGAAGCGCACCACGGCCGGCAAAAACATGGCGTTCAGCGTGCCGTGATGCAGGCGCGGATCGACACCGCCCAGGCTGTGGCTCAGCGAATGCACGCAGCCCAGGCCTTTCTGAAACGCCATGGCGCCCTGCATTGAAGCGCTCATCATGTTCAGGCGCGCTTCGCGGTCGCTGCCGTCCCGGGTGGCGCGTTCAATATGGGCCCAGCCGCGTTCCAGGCCATCGAGCGCAATGCCGTCGGCTGGCGGGTTGAAGGCGGCTGACATGAAGGTTTCCATGCAGTGCGCGATCGCGTCCATGCCGGTGGCGGCGGTCAGGTGGGCGGGCAGGCCCAGCGTCAATTCAGGGTCGCAAATCGCGGTTTTTGGCACCAGGTGCCAGGAGTGAAAACCCAGCTTGCGGTGGTCGTCCACGATGATGATCGCGCCGCGCGCCACCTCGCTGCCGGTGCCACTGGTGGTGGGCACGGCGATCAGCGGGGCTGCGCGCTCGGTGATTTTCAGTGAGCCGCCTTCGATGGTGGCGTAGGTGGTCAGCGGACCTTCGTGGGTGGCGGCAATCGCCACGCCCTTGGCGCAGTCAATCGCCGAGCCGCCGCCCACGGCAATCAAGCCGTCGCAGCCGCTGGCCTGGTACAGCGCGGCAGCGGCGCGCACGGCGGCTTCGGTCGGATTGGAGGGCGTCTGGTCAAACACCGTCACCGTCATGCCGGGCAGGGCGTCCAGCGCTTTTTGCAAAATGCCTGCTGCCTTGACGCCCGGGTCGGTCACGATGAGGGGCCGGGTGATGCCGACGCGCTCGCATTCCTGCCTGAGCAGTTTGATGGCGCCGAATTCAAACTGGATCTGGGTGACGTAGTAAATGAAGGCCATGGCTGGGTGTCTTTCTGCGTTGTACGATGCGAAGCTGTTGCCGCGAACCCTACTTTAATGGCTGGAGACACTCATGAAATACAAGCAAACCCTGATGGTGGTCACTTTGGCGATAGGGTCACCGTCAGTTTTGGTGTCCTTGCGGTAAATGCGCTTTAAAACACCTGAAAGCCTGCTGACGCCCGCGATGCGGGATGTGCTCAGCCGCATGGCGCGCGCTGACCGTGCGCCATTTCACACGCTGACAGTCGCCCAGGCCCGTGCCGCCTACGCGGCCGGTTCGGGGGTGCTGGACATTCACAAGCCGGTTTTAACGCGGGTGCAGGATTTCAGTATGCCCGTGCGTGACGGCCATGCCTTGCCCGCCCGGCTGTATGCGCCATCGGCTGAAAAACTGCCCGTGCTGCTGTATTTTCACGGCGGTGGTTTCACGATTGGCAGCATTGCCACGCATGACGTGCTGTGCCGCCAGCTCAGTCACCTGGCGGGCTGCGCCGTGGTGTCGGTGGACTACCGCCTGGCACCCGAATACAAGTTTCCGACGGCTGCGAATGACGCCTGGGATGCGCTGCAATGGCTGGCAGTCCATGCCGCTGACCTGGGTCTTGATGGCCGGCGTCTGGCGGTTGGCGGAGACAGCGCGGGCGGCACGCTGGCCGCGCTATGCGCCGTGCTGGCACGCGATGCCGACCTGCCGCTCGCGTTGCAACTGCTGTTTTACCCCGGTTGCGCGTCGCATCAGGACACGCCTTCGCACCGCAGATTTTCGCAGGGGTTTGTGCTGGCAGAGGCCGATATCACCTGGTTTTTCAACCACTACCTGCGAACGCCAGCTGACCGTGACGATTGGCGTTTTGCACCTCTGAACACGCCCGATGTTGAGGGCGTGGCTCCCGCCTGGTTCGGGCTGGCTGAATGCGATCCCCTGGTCGATGAAGGCATAATGTATGGTGACAAACTGCGCTCTGCCGGTGTGCCTGTCGGTCTGGAAATTTATCGCGGTGTAACCCACGAGTTCATCAAGATGGGCCGCATCCTTCCCGAAGCGCGGCATGCCCATGCCGATGCGGCGCGGGCGCTCCGGCATGCTTTTCATCTGAAACCTGCACCATGAAACGACAGGACTTTCGGCTTTTTCACCGCCTGCGCGTGCGCTGGGCTGAAGTGGACATGCAGAAAATTGTTTTCAACGCCCACTACCTGATGTATTTCGACACGGCCATTACCGACTACTGGCGCGCGCTGGGGCTGCCTTATGAAGAAGCGATGCTGCAGCTCGGCGGTGAGCTTTATGTCAGGAAAGCAGGCATTGAATACCACGGATCGGCACGCTTTGATGAGCAGCTTGACGTGGCTGTCAAATGCGGCCGCATAGGCAATTCGTCAATGAATTTTTCTGGCGCCATCTTCAGGGGCGATGAGCTGCTTGTCAG
>JAYWDL010000452.1:0-3327 GCA_043779865.1 Polaromonas sp. | reverse complement strand
AGCCGGGGCGTCTGTTTTCGGCGCTCGTGCGCCCGCTACTCTGGCTGCTGGTGTTCGCTGCCGGGTTTCAAAATGTGTTCGGCGTCGCCATCGCGCCGCCCTACGAAACCTACATTGAATACAAGGTCTATATCGTGCCGGGACTACTCGGCATGGTGGCGCTTTTTAATGGCATGCAGAGTTCACTGGCCATGGTCTATGACCGCGAGATGGGTGTGATGCGCCTGCTGCTGACTGCACCGCTGCCACGCTCGTGGATCCTGGCCTGCAAGCTGGCCGCAGGGGCCATGCTTTCGTTTCTTCAAATGCTGGCGTTCATTGTGGTGAGCTGGGCTTTTGGTATTGATCTCGCCCCCGGCCAGGTGCTTATGGCACTGCCGGTGTTCCTGCTCAGTGCCGTGATGCTGGCCGCGCTGGGCCTGGTGTTGTCGGTGTATGTGAAACAGCTTGAGAACTTTGCCGGAACGATGAACTTCGTGATCTTTCCGATGTTCTTCATCAGCACCGCGCTCTACCCGCTTTGGAAGCTCGAGGAGTCGGGTGCCCGCCTGGTCTACCTGCTGGCGATGTACAACCCGTTCACGCACGCGGTAGAGGCCATGCGCTTTGCGTTGTACGGGCAGGTGCAGGTTCTCAGTCTGATGGTGACGGCAGTTTGCGCACTGGTCTTTTTCGGTATTGCTCTTTGGGGCTACGATCCGCAGCGCGGCATGGTGCGCCGGCCCGCCGGACCGAAAGGCTAGCCATGGCGCGTGGTCTTCCCGCTCGAGCGCAGCCTGTCGAACCGATCTGGTTCGAGTGAGCTGCACTGGTGGGTGCTTTTGTGTTTTCCGCATGGAACGCGACATCGAAAATCGGCCATGAGAAAAACTTCACCGTGTTTGATCGTGCGCAGGATCAAAATGCGCTGGTTGGCCTGAACCTGGCGTATGCAGGTGGATGTGTGCATTTGGCGCGTTTGCCGCCTGGGTACGACCCGGGCTGGAGAGAGAAACTATGGAAAATCTTGACGTAATGGTGTTGCGCACGCTGCGCGATTGGCGCAGCGCTGGAAAACGTGCGCTGCTGGCCACGGTAGTGCGCACCTGGGGCTCATCGCCGCGACCCGTGGGCTCGATCATGGCGCTTTGCGAAGACGGGTCCGTGGTTGGCTCGGTATCGGGAGGGTGCATCGAAGACGACCTGATTTACCAACACACGCAAGCCTATGCATCAGCGGCTTCGCCAGGCGGCACCAGCCATGCTGAGGACAAAAAAATACCGTCAGGTCCACCTGCTTTCGTCAAATACGGCGTCACCGCCGACGAAGCCCACCGCTTTGGTCTGCCTTGCGGCGGCACGCTTGAGCTGCTGCTGGAGTATGACCCCGACGCTGCACCGCTGGCCCAGCTGGTGCTAGCCCTGGAAGTCGGGCAGCTGATGCAGCGCAGCGTGCGCCTGAAAGACGGCGCGGCAACTCTATCGCCAGCAGCAGGTCCGGCCGAGCTGCATCTCTCATCTCTGGAACTCGTCAACACCTTCGGGCCCGAGTACCGCATGCTGCTGATCGGCGCAGGCCAGCTCACGGAATACCTGGCCACCATGGCGCTGTTCAGCGGGTTTTCCGTCACCGTGTGCGATCCGCGCGAAGAATACCGAAGCGCCTGGTCGGTGGCAGGTGCCAAGGTGCTCAGCGACATGCCCGACGATGTTGTCACGGCCTTCAAACCGGACCGGCGCAGTTGCGTGATCGCCCTGACGCACGACCCCAAGCTCGACGATCTGGCCTTGATGGAGGCCTTGGCTACCGATGCGTTTTATGTCGGCGCTATCGGTTCCAGGCGCAACAACGAGGCGCGCCATCAGCGCATGGCGGAACACTTCGGCGTGAACGAGGCCGCGCTTGCGCGTCTGCGCGGTCCTATCGGTATTTATATCGGTAGCAAAACGCCGCCCGAAATTGCCGTCAGTGTGATGGCTGAAGTGCTGGCCGTGAAAAACGGGGTCACGCTGCCGCGCGATATGGAAGTCGGACAGGCCAAGAACGTCCGGTCTGTTGAGCACAACGACCCCGTCGAGCTGGTGTGCGGCGTCGGACATTCCGCAAACTGAGACTTCCGGGTGCCGCTTCGTAGTAAAAAAGGCTTCTAGCCCAATAAAAGCCTGCGCAAGTAGCTATCAATTTGGTAGCGACCACCGTGCTGGGTACCGATAGATGCTGTGTTTGTGACGGCCTCGCGCGCCACAGCATTGCTCATCGGGATCGGAAAATAATCCCGGTCATCCGCCGCAGCTTGGGCGACACCACCGGTACGGTCAGCATGGTGCTGGCGATCGCCATGAGCAGCAGGGCGGTGAAGGTTGCGCTGGTGATGACGGCTTTGTCGAGCAGGATGTTGGCGAAAATAATCATGATGAGCGCCTTGGTCTGGAGCAGCCAGCCAATGATGCTGCTTTCGCCGGGTGCCCATTTCAGCAGCTTGCCAGCGACATGGACACCGATGAGTTTGCCCGCTACCGACGCGACAAGCAGCGCGCCGGCCGCCACAAAAACCGCGCTGCCTCCCAACGTCCAGCTGGTGCGCAAGCCAGTGCTGAGGAAAAACACCGGCATCATTACCAGCAGCACATGATGGCGCAGCAAGTCCATGCGGTCCTGATTGAACCACTCGCTGTCCATGATGGCACCGGCCAGGAACGCACCGACCATGAAATGCAGGCCTGACCCGTCGGCCCCGAGGCTGCACACAATCAGCCAGATGAGGCTGGCGTACCAGCGGTCTTGTTCGGGTAGCTTGACCATGAGTTTTCTGAAGGCGTAGCCGAGCACCGCGAAAGCAGCCAGAAACGCACCCTGTTTGCCGACGCGCTGCCAGTCCATCAGGATCAGGGCGAGCACGCCCCAGATGGCGATGTCGTCGAGGCTGGCGTAACGCAGGATGCGCTGGCCAATGGGCTGGCGCAGGATGGCGAGTTTTTCCATCAGCAAGATCAGGATCGGCAGCGCGGTCACGGCGCAGGCCATGCCAACGCCCATCACGAATTGCCACTCGTTTCCTTCCGGCCCGATCCAGCCCTCGTAGGCCAGCATCCCGGTGGCCGCCACACCGCCAAGAAGCAGGGGCATGCCAAGTGCCAGCCCGGCGGTGATGCTGCTTTCCCGTCGATGCGTCCAGGCCTTTTTCAAATCAAGCTCGATACCCGCGATCCAGACAAAAATCATGACCGCCCACCACGCAACGCCATTGAGCGACTGGACCACCGGTGCGCTGAAAACGAAGCGGTAGTAGTCAGGAAAAAGCTGGCCCAGGATGCCTGGCCCCAGCAAGATGCCGGTAAGGATCTGGA
>JAYWDL010000451.1:0-3332 GCA_043779865.1 Polaromonas sp. | reverse complement strand
CGTAGCGCGGCAATCCATGGCTGCGCTTTCGGGGCGATGGATCGCCACGGCCTGCGGCCTCGCGATGACGAAGGTATTTTGGTGATTTCCACGTCCCTTATTAATTATTAAAAGTTCACGTGGATGGTGACCGTGTCGGCGTAACTGTCAGGCGTGTAGTTGGCGCTCGCAGCTGTGGCGAATACAGGAATTGACTGCGCCACACCGGTGCCAGTGCCCGACACTCCATTGCCAACGGCTATGCTGGTGGCGGTGTCCCCCCAAGCAGCGCCGGCAGCACTGACAGAGTGGAGCACGTATGGCACCTTATCGGTGTTGCCGGTGACCGGAGCCACGTTTAGAGGACCCAGGTTACCTGTACCGGCGTTTGTACCTCCATTGGCGGCGGAGGGAAGCAGACCAATGTTGTATGGGGTCTTATTGGCGCAGGTTACGCTGATGTTGCTGGTTCCAGAAAGGTTGGTCGCGCTCGAGTCCTGGATGCCAAGGTCGATATTAGAACCCGAGCCAGCGGTCACGTTGCAAGACTTCTGAATCTTGAGCAGCCGGACTCGTCGCAGCAGTGGCCACAACAGCGCAGGTTCCAAGAGCGAACAGGGCCAGCTTGGCAAAAACATTCTTTTTCATGACAGTTTCCTTTTCGCGGCGAGGCCGCGTGTTACAGATCGTCTGCAGCAATCAGTATCACGCTCACTGTTATCGCTTCAAACGTGACTAATGGTAAACAACATTTCTTGTGACCACCGTCATCAGTAGCCCATAGACCACGAAATAATTCACAAATTTAACGATTTAGAGCACGAATTACAATTTATTGGCGTCGCTGTGACTTATTTCACACCCATGTAATTCCTTTAAAATTCGATTGCCACACACGAAAAAGCAACCAATTGTTTCTACTGAGACTCTCTGGCGCTCAAATGGTTACCCCAGAGCCAAAAACTACCCCCATCAAAGAGCCCTTCAAGTTTAGACAATCCTGATGCTTGGCCTTGAACCAAGGAAGCTGCCCAGGCAGGTAACGGCACGGCGAACGCATTGCCAGGCGACAGCCTGTCACCTGAATCAGGCGGCCAAGGGGCGTTGCAGCCACTCCACAAGTTTCCGCGTAACTTCAGGCCGCCTCAAGAGTTCCAGGTGGTTCATGCCATGCGCAATTCACTGCTTGTCCGGCGCAAACGCCAGGCAGCGGCCGGGCTGCTCATGCAGGCCCAGCGCGCTTTGAAGCGGCACCAGTCCATCGCCGACCATTTTCCGGCTCAAAGCTTCCCGGGCCGGGGCCATCGGCCCGCCGCCATGCGCCAAGGTTGTGGCGGCAATGGCATAGCACGCCACACCGGCCGGCAGGGGCAGGGGCTGGCGCGCATCGGGTGCGCGTTCAAACCGGTCGGCCTCCTGCCAGTCGGTCTCCAGCACATTGCCATAGCGCAGGTCGGTGATGCCGGCGCTGCGGATTTGGCCAATTTTGGCGAAGGGCCGGGTGACGGTCAGCTTGTCCAGCGGGGGGCCCACCCAGTTACCCACGCGCTCTAGCGGCGCGCCGTGGTGCGGCGTGCCCATAAATACCAGCCGTTTGAACTGTGCCGGTCAGGCGCAGCCGGTTTGAGTGGCCTGCAGCAATTGCTCCAGCAGCGCGGCCAGTTACTGAGTAGTTACTAAAAATCAGCTCAAGCCGCGCCTTTGAGTGCCGTTTTGTTTCTGCTCAACTGACCGGCCGGGTTCCACTGGCCAGCAGCAGTTCATTCGGCCCTTCCCAACCGGCTGGCGACTGAAATGCGCTGAGCCGGTCTTGCATCTCGGCCCAGGCAGCCTCTTGCGCTTGAGGGTTGAGATTGCCCAGAATCTGCATGATCGGCGAGGCCGACGTGCGTACAAAGTTCAGGTAATCCTGGGCCGACGGGAGTCTAAATGGCGCAGAGATTCGGGCCATTCTCACGTCGTTGAACCCGGCCTGGCGGAACAATTCGTCAAGAAGCCCGGGCTTTCCCAGACTCAGCAGGCTGCCGGGCTGAAACGGATCGCGAGGCGGCAGGCCCGCATGCTGGAGTGCCGTTGAGATCAAAATGCCGATGCAAGGGTTGTGTTGCGGCTCGGAAAACACCAGGACTGCGGCATGAGCGCCTGGTTTGACTGCACGGTAAATCTGCCGCAGCGCCAGCAGGGGGTCGGGGCAGAACATAAGGCCGAGCCGGGACACGGCCGCGTCGAAACTTGCCGCCTCCACGTGCAGGACTTCGGCATCGCAGACCCGGGTGTCCACATGGCTCAGCCCGGCACGGTGCGCGTTGGCTTTCGCAAAGTGCAGGATGCCTTCGGAAATGTCGGTAGCCAGCACATAACCCTCAGGCCCCACCCGCCGGGCAATGTCGAGCGTCTGGTCACCCGCACCGGCCGCGATGTCGAGTACCCGCATGCCCACGGCGATGTGCGCCGCATCCAGCATGACCGCCGTTGCTGCTGCAAGCCAGGTGTGGATGATTAGGGTTTGGCTGTTCCAGCCACTCGCTGACTTGTCCCATGCCTGCCGGATGGTGTCCTTGAACTGTTCGGGGCTGAAAGGTGTCATGTAAATCTCAGGCAAGTAAATTTCGAGCTTGCCAGTCTGATACCAAACAGAAGGCAACGCAAGCGCCAAGCCAGCTGTGACAGCGCCAAGCCAGCTGTCGCCGGGTCGTCCGGGAATGTTCTTCATGTTTTTTTCAGGGGTCGGGGCTGATGGTTTTTCCCTTATTCCTTCCTTTTGCTTCAATATAGGGCAGGTGAAACACTTTCCATCCCGATTCGCGCGAACTCCTATCCCAGGCAAGCAAAGCATCTTGACGTGGTACATGCCCATGGTTCAGCATCCATGGATCAACTCGCCACCTTTCCTGCCCTGCTCGAAGACGCCGATAGGCGCACTGAAATAGCCCATGCCCGAGGCCGCACCGCCTCCAGACCCCACTTGCCAACACCATGACCTATCTGCTCGCCCTCGACCAGGGCACCTCCAGCTCCCGAAGCATTGTTTTTGACGAACAGGGCCGCATCGTGGCGCTGGCCCAGCAGGAATTGCCGCAGATTTACCCCAGGCCAGGCTGGGTCGAACACGACCCGATGGACATCTGGCACAGCCAGCTCGCTACCGCCCGGCAGGCGTTGAGCAAGGCGGGCCTGAAGGCCAGCGACATCCGCGCCTTGGGGCTCACCAACCAGCGCGAGACCACGCTCGTCTGGAACCGCAAAACCGGCCGGCCGATTCACCACGCCATCGTCTGGCAAGACCGGCGGGCCGAGGCCACCTGCGCGCAGCTGCGCAGCCAGGGCAAAGAGGCCTTGATACAGTCCAAAAC
>JAYWDL010000450.1:0-3334 GCA_043779865.1 Polaromonas sp. | reverse complement strand
TTCACAACATCCAGCCCGGTCCTCAGGTCATGACCAGCAATCCGGAACTGTTCTGGGGCCTGATTGCCTCGATGTGGATCGGCAATGCAATGCTGATCATCCTGAACCTGCCGCTGATCGGCATGTGGATCAAGCTGCTGACCGTTCCCTACCGCTACCTGTTTCCGGCGATTGTGCTGTTCTGCGCGATTGGCGTGTACTCCACCAACAACAACACCTTTGACGTCTGGATGGTGGGTCTTTTTGGCATGATTGGTTATCTCTTCGTCAAGCTGGGTGCTGAACCTGCACCCTTGCTGCTGGGCTTTATTCTGGGCCCCATGATGGAAGAAAACCTGCGCCGTGCGCTGCTACTCTCGCGCGGCGACTGGAGCGTGTTTGTCACGCGTCCTCTTTCCGCAGGCTTGCTGGGGGCCGCTGTGCTGCTTTTGGTAATCGTGCTACTGCCTTCTGTGAAGAACAAGCGCGAAGAGGCCTTCGTCGAAGAGTAAGAATGCGCCTGGGCTGATGCCCTTTGCACAAAACAGGGCACCTTCGGGTGCCCTGTTTATTTGTTGCACGCATCTTCCTCCCCAGCAGGCATTTCAATAAGTTTTGTTGACCCGCGACCATTTTCCAGCCTACCAAAAACCATTGCACAATGGAATAATGAAAAGTAGACACATCATTTTTGACGGCAGGGTTAACCAGGCGCTCAATGCCGCCCTGGCTGATGCGGACGTGAAAGACCGTTTCGCAAGGCTGGGTGCCGAGCCCACAGGCGGTACGCCGCAGGCCTTTGCTGCGATGGTCAAAACCGACACTGCCAAGTGGAAAAAATCATTGTTGATCGGAAAATTGGCGCCGACTGACAGGCCGGATGCTCGCTTGCCGGCAGTTCCGCCCAGACAAGCCCTTCACGCCCGCAGGCCAGCAGGCCAGCAGGTTCGTAAGCCTTCATATCCCTGGCTTCCCATTTTTGATTTGACTTTCGCAGCTCACCCATGAACTTCAATTTCAGCAATCCTTACACCTCCACCCGCCTTCCCTTGTTTGCCCGCAATGTGGTGTCCACTTCACATCCGCTCGGGGCACAGGCAGGCTTGCGCATGATGCTCAAGGGCGGCAACGCCGTAGATGCGGCCATTGCAGCGGCTGCCGCGATGGCCATTCTTGAGCCTGTCAGCAATGGATTGGGAAGTGACGCCTTCTGTATCCTGTGGGACGGCAAGGAACTTCATGGGCTGAACGCCTCGGGTCCCGCGCCCAAGAGCTGGACACCGGAGTATTTCAGGCGCAAATATGGCACCGATGCCCGGACACCTCCCAAGCGCGGAATGGATTCGGTGACCGTGCCCGGTGCGGTGGCCGGCTGGGTTGCGCTGAGCGAGCGCTTTGGCAAGCTGCCGTTTGCCGACCTGATGGAGCCCGCCATTGAGATTGCCGAACGTGGCTACCTTTTGCCGGTCGTGGTTCAGCAGAAGTGGGCGGCGGCGACACCTGAGCTGCAATCGCAGCCGGGCTTTGCCGGTGCCTTCCTGCCGTGGGGCAGGGCGCCCAATGTCGGCGAGCTGTTCCAGTTCAAGGCAGCGGCCCGGGCGCTGCGGGCCATTGCTGAAACCAGGGGAGCCGCTTACTATGGCGGCGCCATTGCCCAGGCGATAGAAAGATTCTCGGCCCAAAACGGGGGCAGCATCACGGCCAAAGACTTTGAAAACTACAAGCCCGAATGGGTCAAGCCCATCGCGAAAGACTACCGCGGCTACACCCTGCACGAGATCCCACCCAATGGCCAGGGCATTGCGGCGCTGATCGCGCTGGGTATCCTGGAGCAGTTCGACGTGGCAAGCCTGGCCGTCGATGGCGTGGATTCGCAGCATTTGCAGATTGAAGCGATAAAGCTGGCATTCGCCGACGTCTACAAATACGTCGCCGAGCCTTCTTCAATGGAGGTGACGCCCGCGCAAATGCTTGATGACGGTTACCTTGCTGCGCGTGCCAAACTCATCGACATGAAAAAGGCGCAGGATTTCGGCGCAGGTAACCCGGTGAAGGGAGGCACGATTTACCTGACGGCGGCCGACGAAAACGGCATGATGGTGAGCTTCATCCAGAGCAATTACATGGGCTTTGGCTCGGGTTGTGTCGAGCCTGAATTTGGCATCAGCCTTCAAAACCGAGGCCTTGGCTTCAGCTTGCAGGAGGGCGTCAACCAGGTCGCGCCGGGCAAGCGACCGTTTCACACCATCATCCCGGCCTTTCTGACCAAAGGCGGTCAGCCGGTGATGAGCTATGGCGTGATGGGCGCGAACATGCAGCCCCAGGGGCATATGCAAACGCTGGTTCGCATGCTGGATTACGGGCAGAGCCCGCAGTCTGCGTGCGACGCGCCGCGCTGGCGCTATAACGCCGGCCTGGAAATCAACGTTGAAGCCAGCATGAACCTGCAGGTCGTGCGCGGCCTGGCAGACCGTGGACATCGCATGGAAGTTATCAACGATTCCTACCAGGACTTTGGCGCTGGCCAGTTTATCTGGCGCGCCGGCAATCCCAAGACCGAAGGCTACGTGGCCGCAAGCGATTCGCGGCGTGACGGGCAGGCGGTAGGCTTTTGAGGTCTATCCTGAACCAAATTCATAGCCAGATATGCCTCTAGCGCAACAAGAGCAGGCGCAACCAGCTACCAAAAGCATAGCATCGGGTCTTCTGCTCGCCACCTTTGGCGCGATTGCTTTCAGCGGCAAGGCGATCATCGTCAAGCTGGCTTACCGCCACGGCGTCGATGCCGTCACCCTGATCATGTACCGCATGCTGTTTGCGCTGCCGATTTTTGCGGTCATGGCCTGGTGGGCCAGCCGGGGCAAAGCGCCGCTGACGCGCAAGGACTGGCTGGGCGTCGGCTGGCTCGGGTTTACCGGTTACTACTTCGCCAGTTTTCTGGACTTTGCCGGGCTGGCCTACATCAGCGCCTCTCTGGAGCGGCTGATCCTGTACCTTAACCCCACGCTGGTTTTGCTGCTGGGCCTGGTGTTGTACCAGCGGCGCATTACCAGGCCGCAAATTGTCGGCATGGCCATCAGTTACAGCGGCGTGGTGCTGGTGTTTGGCCACGAAATCACGCTGCAGGGAAGCGACGCGGCTTGGGGTGCGCTGCTGGTCATTTTCAGTGCGGTCAGCTATGCGATTTACCTGGTTTACAGCGGCGAGATGGTCAAACGCCTGGGCTCGATGCGGCTGGTGGGGCTGGCCACCACCGTCGCGTGCCTGTGCTGCCTGCTGCAGTTTGTCGTGCTTCGACCCCTGAGCGCCGCTGTCGTGGTACCGGAGGTTCTCTGGCTATCCTTGCTTAATGCCA
>JAYWDL010000449.1:0-9459 GCA_043779865.1 Polaromonas sp. | reverse complement strand
CTTCGTCACCCAGCGCCTGCAGGTTGCCGGCGCGCTTCAGGTCTTCTTCCAGAATCGGTCGGTACACCTCGACCAAAGCCTTCAAAACGGTTTGAAATTCCGGGCTGGCGGGATCGGGATCATTGGCTTCGGGACCGCGTGATGTGGCGTCGTCTGCATTCATGGTCATCTCCAAGGTTTAAGGGCGAACGGCAAAGGATAGGAAATCCAACGGGCCTTCGGGAAGTAGGTTGTGTAAAACCGCAAGTCCGTACCCTCATGCGAGCCAAGCTTAGCGCCAACCAGGCCAAGAACGTTAGGACAATCCTGCCATTCGCTAGGACAATCTTGCGCCCACTTGCTAGTAGTTCGTTCCAACAATACAGTTACGTAATAGTAGATAATTGCCATGATTTTTGCAACTCTTGACAGAGGTGGTTCATGGCAAGGAAATCCGGACGTGCGGCACTGGTTCTTTCTGAGGCGCAGGAAATGGTGCTCAAGGAATTGGCAGGATCGAGAACTGCGGCAGCCCGAGAGGTTGAGCGCGCCAAGGTGATGCTGGGCTACGCGGCTGGCAAGACGATCACGGAGCTGCAACGCCAACTTGGGGTCGGGCGTCCGATGATTTACAAATGCATTGATAAGGCCCTTGCCGGCGGTGCGCACATGGGCTTGAAAGACAAATACCACCGCCCGCACGAACCCGAAATCAGCGACGAAGCCAAAGCGTGGGTGGTGGCTCTGGCATGCACCAAGCCTAAGGATCATGGGTTGGCTGCCGAGGTGTGGTCAATCTCCGGGTTGGCCAAATTTGTGTGCGAGCGCGCTCAGGGTGCAGGCTTTGCCCGACTGTCCAACGCGGGCAAGAGCACCGTGTGGCGCATCCTTGACGGATGCGACATCAAGCCCCACAAGATTCGCTATTACCTGGAAAAGCGCGACCCTGATTTCGATCGCAAGATGCAGCAGGTTTTGATGGTTTACCGGGACGTCTCGATTTACCAGGAGGGCGCCGCTCATGACGCACGCCCGAATCCCATCTACTGCGTGAGCGTCGATGAGAAGCCCGGAGTTCAGGCCATCGGGCTGACGGCGCCGGACTTGCCACCCGTGCCAGGCAAGGCATCTACCTTTTCACGCGACTACGAGTACGTACGCCGCGGCACAGTTTCAATCCTGGCGGGTATCGATCTGCACTCAGGGCATATCTTTGCCAACGTAGAAGACCGCCATTGCAGTGTGGAGTTCATCGGGCTACTGAAAAAAATCGATGAACATTACCCGCCAGACGCTGTCATCCGAGTGGTGCTGGACAAGCACTCGGCGCACATCTCCAAGGAGACCGCAGCCTATCTGGGAACCCGCCCCGGACGCTTCGAGTATGTGCACACGCCCAAGCATGGTTCCTGGCTCAATTTGATTGAATGCGTATTCTCGAAAATGGCGAGAACCTTTGTGCGCCACATTCGTGTCAAGTCCAAAGACGAACTAAAAACCCGCATCCTCAAAGGGATCGCTGAAATCAACGCATCGCCTGTCGTTTTTCGATGGAATAAGTTCGACCTTGGCGTCGTTTAATACGTAACTACTTTAATGGAACCAACTACTAGTGGACTTCAACATCGTCCAGTCGGCCTCTTACAGCGGTGTTCGAAAAAATTATTGCGCGGTCGTGGCAGCGCGCTGCTGCCAGTACGCGATGAAGGTTTCGCGACTGGCAGGGGTCTTGGCCGCCATGCCTTCGGAAAACGGGGCGCGAATGCCTTCCACTGCGGATGACGTTTTCGCAGAAATCCGAAGCGCGGCCTTACGGCTGGCTTCTGTCTTGCAGCGCAGGTACGGGTTGGATTCTTTGAGCGTCATGCGGCATTGGTACTACGCCCAAATCAACAAAGGTGTCAGCATTGCTGTTGATGTACGTGGCCAATTGGATACGGCCAAATCACTATGTTTTTGATAGCTTCTTACGCAATGGATACGAGCGCTAGAGGCTGATTTGGCATATACAGTGCGCCTGCACCGCGCAATCTCCCCTAAAATCCGCCCATGCACCCCGCGATCGCACAACACCGCTCAGGCATAACCGCTATCTGCCAGCGTTACCGCATCAGCCGGTTGGACGTGTTTGGCTCGGCGGCGCGGGCGGACGACTTCAACCCTGCCAGCAGCGATGCCGACTTTTTGGTGGAGTTCGCGCCAGATGCTCATGTCGGCTTAGACGAGTTTTTCGGCGCCAAAACCGCCCTGGAGCAGTTGCTGGGCCGCAGCGTCGATCTGGTGGAGCCCGGCGCGGTGCGCAATCCCTATGTGCTGGCCAGCATCAACCGCAACCGGGAATCAGTCTATGCAGCGTGACCCGCGCGCTTTTTTGTGGGATGTGCGCGAGTCGGCTTTAGCGATTCAGACTTTCACAGCTGGCATGGACGCTGGCGCGTACGCAGCCAATGAAATGGCGCAGTCGGCGGTAGAGCGCAAGTTTGAAATCATCGGCGAGGCGCTCAACCAGCTAGCCAAGCTCAACGCAGCCCTGGCTGCGCGCATTCCAGATTTGCCGCAGATCGTGGCGTTTCGCAACCAGCTCATTCATGGCTATGCCACCGTGAATGTCGGCACGGTTTGGAACGTGACTCAGAACGCGCTGGCACCATTGATCGGTTCTGTTCAGGCGCTATTGGACGAACTCGGCGACGCTTAAGCGTCGCTGGATGCTGCAAATCGCAGCTTAATTTGCTATAAAAAGTGAAGCTGCTTGCGTAATAAATACGAGGGCGACAGCCCAATTTTTTTATAAATAACCATGTAAACCCTGCCAATCCGCCTGACCCCAGGCCAAGACTTGCGCCAAGCCATTGAGGCCGCCGTGCGCAGCCAAAACTGCCGCGCCGCTTTCGTGCTCTCTGGCATCGGCAGCCTGTCAACCGCCGGTCTTCGGTTCGCGGGGGCGGAACAGCCGCAGCGCCTGACGGGCGACACTGAAATTCTGAGCCTGTCTGGTACGGTGGCGGTGAACGTGACGGACAGCGGCGCACACAGCAGCTCGCACCTGCACATGGCGCTGTCCACTGCCACGGGTGAGGTCTTCGGTGGGCATGTGGCGCCGGGCTGCATTGTGCGTACCACCGCAGAAGTTCTGCTGGCTCTGTTGCCCGAATGGGAGTTTGCGCGCGAGCCTGATGCGGTGACGGGGTATGACGAGCTGGTGGTGCGGGCAGTTGATGTTGCAAATTGCGATATCAAGCCGGGAGACGAGGTTCGGGCCAGGCTGGCCGGGCTGGGCCTGAAGGACACAGATGTGGGGGGGCGCGATGGCGTGGGCACGAAAATAAAGATGGTTTTTTAGCACAATTTATTTTGCTATTTCACGGGTTTGGAAGCCGTGCGTAGATTCCAGTGCTCGGTGAAAGAGCAAGTGTCTGTAATACCAACCGCTTCAATTGCCCGATCAAAAGGACGGCGTATGCCCTCGATTGCAGACGATGTTCTTGCAGACACAATAAGAGCCGACTTCGCCTTGGCGGCGTCCTGCAAGAATGGGTTGGACTTTGAGAGTTTCACGCCCTTATTTTGATCGCCGAAAGGCAAAACACCAATAAAAGAAAGAACCGATGAACTCCGCCACCATCGTCCAGAAACTCTGGAATTACTGCAACGTCGCTGCGCGACGACGGCATGAGCTATGGCGACTATGTCGAGCAGCTCACCTATCTGCTCTTTCTCAAGATGGCCGACGAGCGCAGCCAGTCGCCCTGGAGCCAGCCCAGCCCGATTGCCAGGGGCTACGACTGGCCCTCGCTGCTGGCCAAAGACGGCGACGAGCTGTTCGACCACTACCGCCACACGCTGGAAAAACTGGGTGCCGAGAAGGGCACCATCGGCCTGATCTTCGGCAAGGCGCAAAACAAGTTCCAGGACCCGGCCAAGCTGCGCAGCCTTTGGATTTACGACCTGCGCACCAACCAGCATTTCACGCTCAAGACCAAACCGCTCCGGCGCGAACATCTGGACGAATTCGTCAAGCTCTACAACCCGGCCAATCGGCATGATCGCCCAGGAAATCGTGGACGATCTGGAAGATGCGCTCGAGCAGTTCAGGTTGATCGCAGGGGATTTACAGTCCGGCGAATTAGCAGCCTGAATGCGCGCACGGTGCCAGTCAAGCCAGTCAAGCCAGTCAAGCCAGTCAAGCCAGCCATGGCTTATCTTGAGGGTTAAATTGACAGTGTGCGCAATAAGGACGGGCGCAGGCAGCTATTAATTAAATAGCGCTTCAACACGTTCAGGCCGTATCAGCCACTACCCGGACCAGCGGCTGCCCATCCAGCCAGGCCTGAAGGCATTGCGTGACGCCCGAAGCAAAGCGCTGGAAGACAGGCTCGGTGACGAAGCCCAGGTGCGGCGTGAGCAGCACGTTGGGCAACTGGCGCAGCGGGGCATCAAGCGGCAACGGTTCCACATCGAAAACATCCAGTGCGGCAAAACCGGGCTGGCCTTTTTCAAGCGCCTTGACCAGCGCCGCGCCGTCCACCAGCGCCGAACGCGAGGTGTTGACCAGCAGGCTGTCGGGCTGCATCAGCGCCAGCCGTTCGGCATTGAGCAGGTGGTGAGTGGCGGGGGTCGGCACCAGGTGCAGGCTGACGACCCGGGATTTCGCCAGCAGTTCTTCCAGCGGCACGCCTGTGGCGCCGTGCTTCGCGGCGCGCTCCGGGGTCATGCGCGGGCTCCAGGTCAGGACGTTCATGCCCAGCGCCTGGCCGACTTTGGCGACGCGGCTGCCAATTTCACCGAGGCCAACCAGGCCCAGCGTCTGCCCGTGCAGCACGCCAGCCAGTGGCTCGGGGGTCTCGGGGCGCCACTGACCGCGGCGCAGCAGGGCAGTTTGCTGCTCCAAGTGCCGCGTGGCGCCAAGAATCAGCGACCAGGTGATCTCGCAGGTGCTTTCCTTGGACGGCCCCCATTCGGTGTGGCTGACCGGGATATTGCGTGCTTCAAGGGCAGCCAGGTCCAGCGTGGCGTTGCGTGTGCCGGTGAATATCAGATAGCGCAGTTTGGGCAGGGCGGCCAGAAGTGCTACATCAAACGGTGTGCGGTCGCGCACCAGCACTACTGCATCGGCATCTTTTAATGCACTCACCAAAGCCTCGCCATACAGCGACAGGTGATGCACGGTCACATCGGCTTGCGCGTCAATGGCGCGCCAGTCGCCCAGGCGGCGCAGGGCTTGTTCGGCATCACCGACGATGACGATATTGGGGCGAACGGTGCTTGTGTTCATTTGTGCGCCGGAGTGGCCAGTGCAACCACTGCACTGACGTTGGCTGCGCCACCGACAGCCCAGCAGGCGCTTATCAGTTCGCTGGTTTGGGCGGCACCCAGCACCGCGTCGGACAGGCCGTGGAATTTCGCTTCCAGATGGGCATCGGTCATCGGGTTTTGCAGCGAGCCGATGGCGTGCTTGACAAACACATGCACGCGCCGGCCGTCTTTCAGCACGGCGGTCACGTCGGCACTGGCCTCGTTAATCGAGTCATCAACCGTGGCGACGACTTTGCGGCGCAGCGCCACCATGTCGGCGCGGTTAACGATCTGGTCCGAAAACTCTTCTTCAGCGGCGCGGCCAAACGTCAGCCCAGCTGCGCAACCGTGGTAGACGCTGAACTTGGCCTGCAGGCCATCGGCCGGCTCTTTTTTGCCGGTGAGTTCCAGTACCAGCGAATGCACTTTCAGTTCAATGCGTTCGATCTGCTCCGGCGTGACACCCTGGGCGCGCAATTGGGCGCAGGCGTCAATGCTGGGGTGAATCACGATGCCGCAGGCAAAAGGCTTGTAGCTGTTGAACGATATTTCAAAACGCTGGCCCAGTTCGCCGGTGATTTCATTCCAGTCGTTTTTGGTCGAGACGGTTTGCATCATGCCGCGCGGTGCTTCCAGCGCTTTCGGGCTGGCGGTGTAGCCCTGGCTGGCCAGCAAGGCCGACATCAAGCCCGCACGTGCTGCAGCGCCGGGGTGAAAAGGCTTGGTCATGGTGCCAAATTGTTCACGCATGCCGACCGGCTGCGAGGCGGCAATGCCCAGCGCCATCGCGGTTTTTTGGGTATCGAGCTTGAGCAGGCGGGCGCAGGCGGCGGCGGCGCCCAGCGTGCCGGTAGAGCCGGTAATATGCCAGCCACGGTCATAGTGCTCGGGGTACATGGCGTTGCCGACGCGGCAAGACACGTCAATGCCCAGCACCAGCGCATCAATCACCTCGCGGCCCGAGCTGCCTGTGTGCTCAGCCAGCGCAAGAATTGCAGATGCGACCGGCCCGGCGGGGTGGATGATGGTTTTAAGGTGCGTGTCGTCAAAGTCAAAGGTGTGCGACGTGATGCCGTTGAGCAGCGCCGCGCTGGCCATGTCAACCTTTTCACTGCGGCCCAGCAAGCTGGCCTGCGCGGCGGACTGCAGCATGTTGACGGCGGCCAGCGCTGCATCCGCAGCTTCGTGGTGTGCGGCGCCCACAGCGCAGCCCAACCAGTTCATGAAGGTGCGGTGCGCTTCGTGATCAACCGCATCGCTCCAGCCACGTGATGGGTGGTTTGCGACGAATTGCGCCAGGATTTGCGTGACAGGTGGGGCGTTGTGGTCGGCGGCGACCTGGGTATTGCGGGCCATAGTGTGATGTTTAGTTGAAGAAAAAATTAACGAAAAATATTCAGCGCAGGCGTAGGAGCGAAAAGGGACTGACTGGCTGCGGCGTCAATCATGACGGCGGCATCGTCCGGCAGCAGCAGCCGGTCCTGGACCAGCTGCCCGGCTGCGTTGCGAACCTTTTCAACGTAGTCGTTCAAGCCGCCCGGATAACGCTCCGCCAGCGAAGCGCGCGCGTCGCCCGGCTGCCGCGTTGCCGCGAAGGCTTGAAAGGTTCCGGCGAGGCGGCAAACACTATTGCTGTTCGGCTGGTTGGCGGCCCCGTTGGTACCCAGGGGAACCTCAATGTCGGGCGTGCGCACGCCGCCCGAAGCGGGGTTGCCGTCTGCAGTCGCGCGCGGCACCTGCAGCGTGGCGCTGCGCATGTGGGCTGCGACCGGCAAGATACGCTTGTCACTTGTTTGCGGCTCCAGCGCCATGAGCTGACTGGCTGGCGGTAGCGCCGCGCCCACAGTCCAGGCATGCAGATTCATCAGCATGGCGCGCAGCGGTGGGGTCCAGTCAAGCTGGGAAAAGGGCAGCTCGCACGCGGGGTCTTGCTGCCGCACATTGAGGTGACCGGCACCCGCGATGTCATACATGCGCACGTTGTCGGGGAGTAGCTGGTCAGTGGTGCCCTGCACACCGGTACGCGTGAGTGAGGCGCGGCCCGTGTAGTAGTCGGTTGTGGTGTGTGCGACGATGATTTTTGGCAGGGGTTGCCTGTTGGATTGCATCACCCTGACCAGGTCGCCGTAGGTATAAGGTTCTTCATGGACGCCGCGCAAATCCGGGTTGGCATAACCGGGGGTTCCGCCGGTGACTGACTTGGGTCCGGTGCCTGAGCGGTTTAGCGGTAGCTGACCTGCCGCAGCAGCGAAGAGATGCAAACCATCGAAAGCAGGCGCGCCAGCCGTCTGGTTAAAACCGAGGACCAAAAAGCTTTTCAGGAAACGCGCTGTCTGGGAATAGCCGACACCGTAGACCTGTCGAATAGCGCCCGCTAGCGGATTGCCCTGGGCCTTGCTGGCGGAGCGCAAGAAAACGGCTACGTCGCGGACGGCGGCAAAACCTGTGCCTTCGGCGTAACGCACGCTACCCGCGGCGTCTGTAAAGTGCGGAATGGCTATGCCTTCGCCGAGCTCCCATTGCACGCTTGCCACGGAGAACCCGCGGTTCTCGAGAAAGCCGGTTCCCTCATCAGTTGATCCAAGCATCAGTGCTCGGGCGCGCGGACTGTTGTAGAGCGCGTGTGAAATCAGCAAGCCCCGGTTTGGAACGTCGAGCAGCAACGCACCGTTGCCGCTTGCTGGCTCGCGCGGCGCAATCAGGATCACCGATGTTTTGTAAGACACCCGTCCGTCGGTATCCAGGCGCAACTTGTCGATGTCTGCAATGCGCTCTGTGGGCAACAGCGCGCCTTCGACGGTCGCTTTCACCTTGACGTACTCCACGCCATTGAAGCGGCCGTAGGGCTTGCTTTCGTCGATGATGAATCGCGTCACGGCGGCTTGCGCGGCTTGGCTGGCGACTAAAAGCGCGAGAAGGCCAAGAAGGGAGAAAGCATGTTTTTTCATGGGCAGTGCCTTTGAGGTCAGTCGAGCGAGATATTTTTGGCGCGCGCCAGCTGGGTCCAGCGAGCGATGTCGGTCTTGATGTAAGCAGCAAACTGCTCGGGGCTTGTCACCATGGGCTCGATCGCTTCGACTGAAAGCTTTTCACGCAGGTCAGGCGCGCGCAGCACAATAGCCAGTGACTCGTTGAGCTGCTTCACAATCGGCGCGGGAATGCCGGCGGGGCCGACGACGCCGTACCACTGCTGTGCATCAAAGCCCTTGAAACCCGACTCATCGAGCGTCGGTAAATCCTTGAACTGCGGGTGCCGCTTCAAGCCCGTGACTGCCAGCGGGCGCACCCGGCCTGAACGGATATGCGGAATTGCTGCCGCGAGACCGGGGAACATGGCCTGCGTTTGTCCGCCGATTAAATCGGTGAAGGCCGGTGCGATGCCGCGGTAGGGGATGTGTACCATGAAGGAGTTGATTTGCTGCTTGAACAGCTCCATGGTCAGGTGCGTGAGCGAGCCCTGACCGGCCGAGCCGTAGCTCACACGCCCGGGGTTTTTCTTGACGTACTCAATGAACTCCTTGACCGTGGTGACAGGCAGGGCGGCGTTGACCACCAGCACGTTGGGCGTCGCGCCAATCATGCCGATGGCGGTGAAGTCCTTGATCGGGTCATAAGGCAGCTTGCGCGTGGCGGGACTCGTCCCGTGTGTACCGACGTAGCCCTGCATCAGCGTGTAGCCGTCAGGCGCAGCACGTACGGTCGCCTGGCAGGCAATCACCCCGCCGCCACCGCCCTGGTTGTCAACGATAAAACTTTGTTTGAGCTGGTTGCCCCAGCGCTCAGTCACGGTGCGGCCCACCATGTCGCTGCCGCCGCCGGCTGATACCGGCACGATGTAGCGGATCGGTTTGGACGGGTAGGGTGTTTGCGCCATGACCAGACTGGGTGCGTAAATAAGTACAGGCGCTGCCTGCAGCAGAGTGCGTCGTTCCATGAGTTTGTCTCCAGTCTTGTTTTTGAAAGCAGGCGCTCGTAGGCGTCGCCCACGTGGTGCGCCATCAGGGCTTCGCAGCGTGCAGCATCAGCATCAGCATCGCGCAGGGCCACAATCGACAGATCCACGGCAGCCTACAGGCGACAGCCGCCGGCTGGATCGGTCAGACCTTTTACTGCGATACCGACGACCTTGTTTTCCATGCCCTGCACCTGACGCAGATAGATATCTTGCACCGGGTTGCCCGCTTT
>JAYWDL010000448.1:0-9466 GCA_043779865.1 Polaromonas sp. | reverse complement strand
TTAAGGAAATGCGTGCCCGCGTTGAGATGGCCTATTACCAGAAGCTGTTCGCCCAATGCAGCCGCATGATGCTCAGCATCCAGAATTTGCCGGTTCCGGTGATCGCCAGGGTGCAGGGCCTGGCGACCGCTGCCGGTTGCCAGCTGGTGGCGCAAAGCGATCTGGCCGTTGCAGCCAGTCAAGCCAGCTTTGGCGTCAACGGGATTGATGTCGGCCTCTTTTGCGCGACGCCCAGTGTGCCGCTGGTGCGCAACATGCCGGCCAAGCAGGCCATGGAAATGCTGCTGACGGGCGAATTCATCACCGCTGATGAGGCGCGCTCCCGGGGTCTGGTCAACCGCGTCGTGCCGCTTGAAGCGCTCGACGCCGAGGTCGAGAAAATCGTGCAGGCGGTGCTGTCCAAACCGCGCGAAGCGGTGGCCATGGGCAAGGCGCTTTTCTACAAACAGCGTGAAACCGGCGTCGAAGCGGCCTACCAGCTTGCTGGCCAGACCATGGCCTGCAACATGATGCACCCGGTCGCGCAGGAGGGCGTGCAAGCCTTTATCGAGAAAAGGATGCCGCAATGGCCAGCGCCGGCGTCGTGAACCCTCCCGCCTCTGCTGCTTCCCGTATGCAGAGTCTGGATGGCTGGGTTACGGCACTGACCCAGCCCAGCGCACTGACTGAACTGGCCGTGCTGATCGCTTGCGTGCTGCTGGCCTGGCTGGTGGCACGCGTGGCGAGCCGCACGCAGCATGTAAAAAACGACTCGTCGATTCTTTTTGGCCGGCGCATTGTCGATGGCGTGCTGTTTCCGTTGCTGCTGCTGTCATTTGCCTACGTCATGCAGACGCTCCTGCTGCGGCTATTTCCGCTCGCGCTGTTCAAGGTGGCCCTGCCGGTATTGCTGGCGCTGGCAGTCATTCGCCTGAGCGTCAAGGTGCTGCAGGTGGCCTTTAAAAAAGCGCCCGTGGTGCGCGCGCTTGAACGTACCTTTTCGTGGCTCGCCTGGGCGATCATGGTGCTGTGGATCAGTGGCCTGCTGCCTATCATTCTTGACGAGTTGGACGGCATCAAGTGGAAGGTCGGCGGCTCGCTCATTTCGGTACGTACCCTGCTCCAGGGTGCGCTGACGGCGGGTGTCGTGCTGCTGATTACCTTGTGGATATCCTCGGCGATTGAAAGTCGGCTGCTGCGTTCGGCCACCGGCAGCGAGCTGTCCCTGCGCAAGGCCGTGAGCAATGCGACCCGGGCGGTGCTGATGTTTGTCGGCCTGCTGCTGGCGCTGTCTTCCGTGGGGATTGACCTGACGGCCCTGTCGGTGCTGGGCGGCGCGATCGGCGTCGGTGTGGGCTTTGGCCTGCAAAAGCTTGCCGCCAGTTATGTGAGCGGTTTTGTGATGCTGGCCGAACGCAGCGTGCGCATTGGCGACAATGTGCGCGTTGACGGCTTTGAAGGGCGCATCACCGACATCAATGCCCGTTACACCGTGGTGCGGGCGACGACGGGGCGCGAATCCATCGTGCCCAATGAAATGTTCATCAGCAACCGCATCGAAAACCTGTCGCTCTCGGATACGCGGGTGTTGCAGTCCACCGTGGTGTCGGTGGGTTATGACAGCGACGAGGCGCTGGTGATGCGTCTGCTCACCGAGGCGGCTATTGGCCAGGAGCGGGTGTTGCCTGACCCGGGGCCAGGGGTCAACCTGACCAATTTTGGCGCGGATGGCCTGGAGTTCACGCTCAACTACTGGATTGCAGACCCTGAAAATGGTCAGCAGAACCTGCGCTCGCAGATCAATCTGGCCATCCTGAAATCATTGCGCGAGCACCATATCGATATTCCGTATCCGCAGCGCGTGATCCACACTCTTGTGAGCCCGGCCGCAGAGGTCAATCCTGATGAACCAGCGCGGGGCCCAAAGCCTGGGCCGGACCTGCTGACGCCAGCAGGACAGTAGTTGGTGAGAATGCTCTAATTACCCGGAATGAGCCATTTCTAATGAAATAGAGCGACCGTTCTTTTTAATTCCCGCTGCAATGGATTACCCGCCTTCAGCGGGAGCGCCGTACCGCATCATGAGTGCCGCGGCATAGAATGCATGGCTTACGTTTACGTCAACGTCAATTAATAAACTTTGGAGCCCTGTCATGAAGGTCTTGGTCCCCGTCAAGCGTGTAGTCGATTACAACGTGAAAGTCCGTGTCAAGTCCGATGGCACCGGTGTCGATATTGCCAACGTCAAGATGAGCATGAATCCGTTTGACGAGATCGCCATCGAAGAGGCTGTGCGCCTGAAGGAAAAAGGCGTGGTGCTAGAGGTCATCGCCGTCTCCTGTGGCGTGCTGCAGTGCCAGGAAACCCTGCGCACCGCCATGGCGATTGGCGCCGATCGCGCCATCCTGGTCGAGACGGCTGAAGAGCTGCAGCCGCTGGCCGTGGCCAAGCTGCTCAAGGCGCTGGTCGACAAGGAGCAGCCGCAACTGGTGATTCTTGGCAAGCAGGCGATTGATGACGACTGCAACCAGACCGGCCAGATGCTGGCCGCGCTGCTGAACTGGCCGCAAGCCACGTTTGCCTCCAAGGTCGAAGTCGAGGGCGGCGTTGCCAAAGTCACTCGTGAAGTCGATGGCGGTCTGGAAACCCTCTCCCTCACGCTGCCGGCCATCATCACAACCGACCTGCGCCTCAATGAGCCGCGCTATGTCACGCTGCCCAACATCATGAAGGCCAAGAAAAAGCAGCTCGACAATATCAAGCCCGAGGAACTCGGCGTCGATGTCAAGCCGCGCATCAAGACCCTGAAGGTCAGCGAGCCGCCCAAGCGCAGCGCCGGCATCAAGGTGGCCGATGTGGCCACGCTGGTGGACAAGCTCAGAAACGAAGCCAAAGTAATTTAAAAATTGCCCTGCCTGAACGGAGTAAAACCATGACCTCTCTAGTAATTGCCGAACACGATAACGCGAGCATCCGGCCCGCAACGCTCAACACCGTCACCGCCGCCGCCCAGTGCGGTGGTGATGTGCATGTGCTGGTGGCAGGCAAAGGCGCTGAAGCCGCTGCCCAGGCTGCCAGCCAGATTGCAGGCGTCGCCAAAGTCATTCACGTCGAAGGCGATCACTTTGCCCACGGCCTGGCTGAAAACATGGCCGCGCAGGTGCTGGCCATTGCCGCAAGCTATTCGCACATCCTGTTTCCGGCCACTGCCTCGGGTAAAAATATTGCGCCCCGCGTGGCGGCCACGCTGGATGTCGGCCAGATATCCGACATCACCAAGGTCGATGCGGTCGATACGTTTGAGCGCCCCATTTACGCCGGCAATGCGATTGCCATTGTGCAAAGCCTGGATGCAACCAAAGTCATCACCGTTCGCACGACCGGTTTTGACGCAGCTCCGGCCACGGGCGGCTCGGCTGCCATTGAAACGCTGGCCGGCGTGGACGATAGCGGCAAGTCGACTTTTGTTGGCTCCGAAATTGCCAAAAGCGACCGGCCCGAACTGACGGCGGCCAAGATCATCGTGTCTGGTGGGCGTGCCCTGGGCAGTGCCGAGAAGTTCAACGAAGTCCTGATACCGCTGGCCGACAAGCTGGGCGCCGGACTGGGTGCTTCGCGCGCTGCCGTGGACGCAGGCTACGCGCCCAACGACTGGCAAGTCGGCCAGACCGGCAAGATCGTGGCGCCGCAACTTTACGTGGCCGTTGGCATTTCGGGTGCCATCCAGCATCTAGCCGGCATGAAGGACAGCAAAGTCATCGTGGCCATCAACAAGGATGCCGAGGCGCCGATTTTCAGCGTCGCTGATTACGGCCTGGAAGCCGACCTGTTCACCGCCGTGCCGGAACTGATTGCCGCGCTGTAAGCCAAAGAAAGTTGAAGGGCGTCTTGATGGACGCCTTTTTTTTATCTGGATTGCCTGCGCTACCGGGCAGCTGTTGACTGAAACTGGAGAGAAAAATGAGCTACAAAGCGCCCCTCAAAGACATGCTGTTTGACATCAAGCATCTGGCCAACATCGACCAGATCGCAAAAATCCCGGGTTTTGAAGAAGCCGGTTTTGACACAGCGCAGGCCGTTCTGGAAGAGTGCGCCAAGTTCAATGAGGGCGTGCTGTCGCCGCTGAACTGGGAAGGCGACAAAAATCCTTCGAGCTGGAAAGATGGCGTGGTCACCACGACTCCTGGCTTTAAGGAGGCTTTTCAGCAATACGCTGAAGGCGGCTGGCAAGGCCTGCAGCATCCGGCCGACTTTGGCGGCCAGGGCCTGCCCAAAACCATTGGCGCGGCCTGCGGCGAAATGCTCAATTCGGCCAACATGAGCTTTGCCTTGTGCCCGCTGCTCAGCGACGGCGCCATCGAGGCGCTGCTGACGGCCGGCTCCGATGACCTGAAAGCGGTCTATCTTGAAAAGCTGGTGAGCGGCCAATGGACCGGCACCATGAACCTGACCGAGCCGCAGGCCGGCTCCGACCTCGCTGCGGTGCGTAGCCGCGCCGAGCCGCAGCCCGACGGCAGCTACAAGGTGTTCGGCACCAAGATTTTCATCACCTATGGCGAGCATGACATGGCCGAGAACATCGTCCATCTGGTACTCGCCCGTGTCACCGGCGCGCCCGAAGGCGTCAAGGGCATCAGCCTGTTTGTCGTTCCCAAGTTCCTGGTCAATAAAGACCTCTCGCTGGGCGAACGCAACGATGTGCATTGCGTCAGCATCGAGCACAAGCTGGGCATCAAGGCCTCGCCGACGGCCGTGCTGCAGTTTGGCGACCACGGCGGCGCTGCCGGCTACCTTGTCGGCGAAGAAAATCGCGGTCTCGAATACATGTTCATCATGATGAATTCGGCGCGTTACGCCGTCGGCGTGCAGGGCATTGCGATTGCCGAGCGCGCCTACCAAAAAGCCGTGAGCTTTGCCAGGGACCGCGTGCAAAGCCGCCCGGTCGATGGCTCAATCAAGGCCAGCGCGCCCATCATTCATCACCCCGACGTCAAGCGCATGCTGATGACCATGCGCGCCTACACCGAAGGCTGCCGCGCCATGGCCTCGGTGGCCGCTGCCGCTTACGATGCGGTGCATCACCATCCCGATGCCGGCGTTCGCCAGCAAAACCAGGCTTTCTACGAATTCATGGTGCCACTGGTCAAGGGCTACAGCACCGAGATGAGTCAGGAAGTCACCTCGCTGGGCGTGCAGGTGCATGGCGGCATGGGCTTTATCGAGGAAACCGGCGCAGCGCAGTATTACCGCGATGCGAGAATCCTGACGATCTACGAAGGCACTACGGCCATCCAGGCCAACGATCTGGTCGGCCGCAAAACTTCGCGCGACGGCGGTCAGACGGCCAAAGCCATCGCCGGGCAGATTGAAGCGACTGAAAACGAGTTGCTCCAGCAGGGCAGCGACGACGCACTGGCCGTGGCCAAGCGCCTGAAGGCCGCGCGCCAAGCCTTTGTCGATGTGGTCGAGTTTGTCGCTACCAACACCAGGACCAGCCCGAATGCGGTATTTGCAGGCAGCGTGCCTTACCTCATGCTGGCGGGCAACGTGGTGGCGGGCTGGCAGCTGGCGCGTTCGCTGCTGGTGGCGCAGGAACAACTGGCCCAGGGCGTGGAGGCTGACTTCATGAAAGCCAAAATCACCACCGCCCGCTTTTACGCAGATCACCTGTTGACTAAAGTTCCCGGAATGCGTGACAGCATCGTGGAAGGCGCTGACAGCGTGAATGCGCTGGCGCTTGAAGCCTTTTAAGCCCGGTTGAGGTTTGGCTTCTAAATTGATAGCTGTCTGTGCCCGTCAGACGTGCGCAGAATGGCTTTTTTATCTGAAATATTCATAACGATAACGGAGCCACCATGTCGAGACTGCCCGGCGCACTGAAGGATCTGCCGCTGCCCATCATCGGCTCGCCGCTGTTCATCATCAGCAACCCCAGGCTTGTGATTGAGCAGTGCAAGGCCGGCGTGGTGGGCGCCATGCCGGCGCTCAATGCGCGCCCGGCCGCGCAGCTGGAAGACTGGCTGGCCGAGATCACCGAGACGCTGACCGCCTACAACCTGGCGAATCCGGAAAAACCCGCCGCGCCCTTCGCCATCAACCAGATCGTCCACAAGTCCAACGACCGGCTGGAGCACGACATGCAGATATGCGCCAAATTCAGGGTGCCTATCGTCATCACCTCGCTGGGCGCGCGCGAAGACGTCAACCAGGCAGTGCATGGCTGGGGCGGCGTTGTGCTGCACGACATCATCAACAACAAGTTTGCCCACAAGGCGATTGAAAAAGGCGCGGATGGCCTGGTGGCCGTGGCCGCAGGCGCGGGCGGCCACGCCGGCACCAAGAGCCCGTTTGCGCTGATCCAGGAAATACGCCAGTGGTTTGACGGCCCGCTGGCCTTGTCGGGCAGCATCGCCACGGGGGACGCCGTGCTGGCCGCGCTGGCCATGGGTGCCGACTTTGCCTACATCGGCTCGGCCTTCATTGCCACCGACGAAGCGCGCGCGGTGGACGCTTACAAGCAGGCCATCGTTGACGCCAACTCTGACGAAATCGTCTACAGCAACCTGTTCACGGGCGTGCACGGCAACTACCTCAAACCGTCCATCCGCACCGCCGGCCTGGACCCCGACAACCTGCCCGAGAGTGACCCCAGCAAGATGAACTTTGGTGGCGACGCCAAAAAGGCCTGGAAAGATATCTGGGGCTGCGGCCAGGGCATTGGCGCCATCACCAAGGTGGTGCCCACGGCCGAGCTGGTGGCGCGCTTGAAGCGTGAGTACTTTGCGGCGCGTGCTCGGCTGGGCTTGTCGACGGCGGGCGCGGCAACGGCCTGACGGGTGGTTTTTGGCCGCTTGATGGGCCAGTTCGCGCGCTGGTTTGAGGCATGGCTGATGCCGTGCAAACGCCTGAAGGATCCGCCATGACCTACCTCGCCACCGCCGCCAGCTCGCTGGCCGCCCCCATCGACGCGGCGGCCCTGGCCGTTGAAGCCCAGGTGATTGCCTGGCGCCGAGACTTGCACGAGCACCCGGAGCTTGGCAACCGCGAGTTCCGCACGGCGGCCGTGGTGGCCGCGCACCTGCGGCGGCTGGGTTTTGACGAGGTGCGCACCGAGGTGGCGCACACGGGCGTGGTGGGCTTGCTGAAAGGTGGCCTGCCCGGCCCGGTGGTGGCGCTGCGCGCCGACATGGACGCTTTGCCGGTGGCCGAAGAGTCGGATTTGCCATTTGCGTCCAAGGTGCGCACCGAATGGAACGGCGAGCAGGTGGGCGTGATGCACGCCTGCGGCCACGACGCGCACACCGCCATCCTGATGGGCGTGGCCGAGGTGCTGGCAGGGCAGCGCGCGGGTTTACGCGGCTCGGTCAAGTTCATCTTCCAGCCGGCCGAAGAGTTGCCGCCAGCGGGCGAGGAGGGCGGCGCCAAACTGATGATCGAGCAGGGCGCGATGGACGGCCCCAGGCCCAACGCCATCTTTGGCCTGCATGTCACGTCGATGCTGCCGCTGGGCGTGATTGGCTACCGGCCGGGGCCGGTGATGGCCAGCGCCGACAACTTCAATATCACCGTGCATGGGCGGCAAACCCACGGCGCCATGCCGTGGCTGGGCGTGGACCCCATCGTCACGGCGGCGCAAGTGGTGCTGGGCCTGCAAACCGTGGTCAGCCGCGGGCTTGATCTCACCAAAGAGCCGGCCGTGGTGACGGTGGGCATGATCAAGGGCGGCCTGCGCGAGAACATCATCCCGGATTCGGTGGAGATGCGCGGCACCATCCGGGCCTTTGACGAGGCCATGCGCGACGACATCCATGAGCGTGTCACCTACCTGGCGCAAGCCATCAGCCGGGGCTCGCGGGCGGGCTGCACGGTGTGCATCCAGAAAAACTACCCGGTCACCGTCAACGACCCCGCCTTGACCGATGCCATGCGGCCCACGCTGGAGCGCGTGGCGCACGGCAAGGGTTTGCTGCTGGTGCCCAAGGTGATGGGCTCTGAAGATTTTTCATTCTTCCAGCGCGTGGTGCCGGGCTTGTTCATCTTTTTGGGCGTCACGCCGGGCGGTGTCGACCCCGGCAGCACGGCGCCCAACCACTCGCCGCGATTCCACATCGATGAAGCCTGCCTGGTGCAGGGCGTGCGCGCGCTGGCGCACTTGGCTTGTGATTTCTTGGAGACAGGCGCTGGCCGCGACTGACGCGGTTTAGGTTGATCCGTCTGAACCCGGTTGGGTTTCGAGGTTGCTGTCGCAACCCACGCCTGCGGCGATCCAGCGCCGGGCCAAGCGTGTCAAAGGCGCACGCAGCAGCGGGGGTAACCGGGGCCAAACCGCCTCGGGCGCGGCCACCATGGCGCAGTGATAACGCCGCAAGTCAGCGTGCCAGCGCAGCGCGTCACAGGCGCCGTGGCGTCGGCCGCTCACCAGCACGCCCAAGGGGCAGGGCTGCCAGCTACAGCACACGCCGCAGCCATTGCAGGCCTCGCCCTCGGCCGGTTTGGGCGGCGCGTCGATTTGCAGGTGGATCACCGGGTGGTGAGTAGGGCGCTTTGCAGGGCTTGGCATGAGCGCCGGAGTTTGCCGGGATTGCCGGCGCTTTTGTCAGCAAAACAAAAGCCTGGGCGGTGTCTAATCTGCGGAGTGGGTGCAACCGCGTGGGTGGTACAGTCGCGCCGACGAAGTAAACACGGTCCTTTCGTGCCCCTTGCTGATCGACCAAAAATCGATCAATGAAAACAGCAAGGCGGGTCGCAATCCGCCAGCCGGTTTAGCCGGGCTGCGGAAGGTTTTCAACCCATCGTAGCCCCGGAAACCGGGGTAAAAGGTGAGCGAGCGATGATGCAGCAATACAGGTCCAACTCGTACCTGTTCGGGGGCAATGCCCCATATGTCGAAGAGCTTTACGAGGCTTACCTCGACAACCCCGGCAGCGTGCCAGACACATGGCGCACTTATTTTGACAACCTGCAAAACGTGCCGGCCACTGATGGCTCGGAAGCACGTGACGTGGCGCATGCGCCCGTGGTGGAGTCCTTCGCGCAACGCGCCAAGGCCAACGCCTTTGCCCTGAAAGCCAGCTCGGCTGACTTGGCCGTGGCGCGCAAGCAGGTGCATGTGCAGTCGCTGATCGCGGCCTATCGCTTCCTGGGCTCCAGATGGGCCGACCTGGACCCGCTCAAGCGCACCGAGCGCCCCAAGATCCCCGAGCTGGAGCCGGCGTTTTACGACCTGAGTGAGTCCGACATGGACATCACTTTCAGTGCCGCGAACACGTATTTCGGCAAGTCCGAAAACATGACGCTGCGCGAAATAATGCAGGCGCTGCGCGAAACCTACTGTGGCTCGGTCGGCGCCGAGTACATGCACTGCACTGATCCGACCGAGAAGCGCTGGTGGCAGGAGCGGCTGGAGTCGACGCGCAGCAAGCCCAGTTTTTCGATCGACCAGAAAAAGCACATCCTCGACCGCCTCACCGCCGCCGAGGGCCTGGAG
>JAYWDL010000447.1:0-9469 GCA_043779865.1 Polaromonas sp. | reverse complement strand
TTTTTTGTCGACGCGCATCAGTTCGAGGTAGCGGCCGGCGTTGTCTGTGGGCGACAGCACGGGTGCGGTGACTGGCAGGCCGGCGCGCTGGATAAGTGTCTTCAGACGCTCAACGAACGCGGTGTCTACCAGCCCCAATCGTTGGGAGAGCTGCGCCGCCATCGCCATGCCACAGCCCACGCCTTCGCCATGCAGCCAGGCACCGTAACCCAGCCCCGATTCAATTGCGTGGCCGAAGGTGTGCCCAAAATTGAGAATGGCCCGCAAGCCGGCTTCGCGTTCATCCTGGCTCACCACTTCGGCCTTGATCTCGCAACTGCGCTGCACGGCGTGGGCCAACGCAGCGGGATCGCCGGCGCGCAGAAAATCAATGTTGGCTTCGATCCAGTCAAAAAATGCCATGTCGGCGATGGGCCCGTATTTGATAACTTCCGCCAGGCCAGCGCTCATCTCCCGCGCGGGCAAGGTTTTGAGCGCGTCCAGATCACACACGACCAGTTGCGGCTGATAGAAGGCCCCAATCATGTTCTTGCCCAGCGGATGGTTGATGGCCGTTTTGCCGCCGACCGACGAATCCACCTGGGCCAGCAGCGTCGTGGGTACCTGCACAAAGGGCACGCCGCGCATGTAACTCGCTGCCGCAAAGCCGGTCATGTCACCCACCACACCGCCGCCCAGCGCGAAGAGCACTGTCTTGCGGTCGCAACCGTTTTCCAGCAAGGCATCAAAAATCAGCTGTAAAGTCGGCCAATCCTTGTACGCCTCGCCATCGGGCAACGTCACCAGCAACACCTTGCCATAGTGCGACTGCAGCGCCAGCACCAGCCGCGCCGCATACAAAGGCGCTACGGTCGTGTTGGACACCACCAGCGCCGTCGCCACTTTGGGTAGATGCTGGTAAGTCAGTGCGTTGCCCAGCAGCTGGCTGCCAATGGCAATGGAATAGCTTCGGTCGGCCAGATCAATCTGCACCTGAGTCGTTGCGGTGGAAGAATTTGCTTGCATAAGGGCAAGTGTAGAGGCACTTGCCAGACTGACTGACGGTGTCAGCTGTTGGCTTGGCCAGGGCTTGAGGACTGCCGTGCGCCCTTGGCTATGATGCTGGAACAATTCCCGCTAGCTCCAGTTGCATGGCGATCATGTTGACCAGCATGGAAACAGAGGGCCGGCCGGTTTCAATCACGAAGTGGGCAGTTTCCCGGTACAGCGGATCGCGCTGGGCATAAAGATCGCGCAGACGGCCCAGCGGATCTTCGACCTGAAGCAGCGGACGACTGACGTCATGGCGAAGGCGGCGGAACAGTTCGTCGGCACCCGAGCGCAAATAAATCACAAAACTGCGCTCATGCAAATGCCTGCGATTGGCTTCGCGCAATACGGCGCCTCCCCCGGTAGAAAGCACGCCAGACGCCTGCAGGGTCAACTCGTCAATGACTGTTTGTTCGACATCGCGAAAAGGCGTTTCGCCTTCGCGCTCAAAATATGCCCGGATGGAGCAGCCCAGCCGCTGCTCGATCACTTGGTCAGAGTCAACGAATGACACTCCAAGCCTGCGGGCGAGTTGACGCCCGACGGTGGTTTTTCCGCTTCCAGGCAAGCCTACCAAACCGATCACGTGGTTCCCAATCAGCTGACCAGTTTTAATTTACGGGCAAAGCGGAAGACCACCGTTGTTGTCCTTGATAGTTACCGTTGCCGTTCCCTTGGCACCCTTTGAATCGATGACATCAATGTTGACAACAGTGTCTGTATTAACGCACCTGCTGGTTCCGGTTCTTACTGTCACGATATTGCCCGCAATTGAGGCCTGCAATTTGCTGGAATCCGAACTGAATACTTTGATGTCACCGGCAGCTGCACCAAAAACAGTGAACGTTATGTCCTGCGTGTCATTTTCTGAGACGGTGACCGAACTCGGTGACAACCCGAGGCCCGGAGAGCCTGATTGCGCAGTAACCGTGACTTTTTGTTGCTGATTGTTGGCATCGAACACGAACACATCAACTGCGGACGCCTTGTTGAGCGTGAGTCGAAATGCCGTGCCACTGGGCAGCAAGGCAGCGGACACGCCAATAGCATTGGTGGAAAAAACCCTGTAGGGCGGTGTTCCGCCAAAAATAAAAACATCAAGCACATCACCGATAAAGCTCTTGATATCGCTGGCCGAGAGTACGAACGGAAGCGCAGTCACCGTCACGACAATCGGGGTGGCCCTCTTTGCATTCGCATCGCTAACGGTAATCGTCGCAACATTACCGGAACCGGCCGTCGAAGGCGTAAAAGAAGTAATGGTCAAAACCGTACCGTTGATGCTTGCTGTGGCCGCCTGGGTATTGTTCGACACCACCGAATAGGGAAGCGTGCCGCCGCCTACCGTAAAGGTGGTCGTTGATTGCGGGGCCACGGCAAGCGTTGCCGGTGCGTTTGTAAAGACGTCAAGAGTCGAACTGCTGCTAACGGTTACCGCAATAGTCAGTACCGTGCCTGCCGCATCACGAACCAGCACCGGAACGGCTGCTGCTCCAAGGGCGACCGCATTGATGTTCAGCGTTGTTCCAGCCACTGTTGCAGTAACAAAACGGGTGTCGCCCGACTCCACGCTGTATCCGGGAATGCCCCCAGAAAGCGTAAAGCTGCGTTTCGTTCCCTGCGCAAGCGTCAATGCAGCGGGTGCGTTGGTGGCAAAGGGCGCCAGATTGCCGACCGTGACGGCGATGTTGGCGGTCTTGGCGTCAGCATCAATGACCGTGATGGTGGCCGCTCCCGGGGCAACGCCGCCGATAGTCAAGGCGTTGTCTTTCGTACCTGCAATGGAAATCTGCACATTGCTGCTGGAAGCCGTGTAAGGCGACCTGCCGCCGCTAATGGTGAAACTTTGGGACGCCCCGATGCCGACCGTAAGACTGGAGGGCGCCGTAGTGGTTAACCCTGGTATCGGACTGCCTGAAGTTGTTCCCGCCGATCCGCCGCCCCCCCCGCAGGCAGTCAGCGAAACCGCAAGCAACAACATCGATAAATAAGACAAAAAGCGCATGGTGAAACTCGTCGGTTGAAAGGTCATTTGAATTACTTGGCAGCGGCTCGGTCGGTGATCATTTTAGGTGTGATGAATACCAGCATTTCCTGCTTTTTTGAAGTGCGTTCCCGGCTTTTGAAGAGGTTACCCAGGTAAGGCACATCACCCAGCAAGGGCACCTTGGTTTCGTTGTTGGTCTCTTCAAGGGTAAAGATACCGCCAATCACGACCGTGCCGCCGTTCTCGACCAGTACCTGAGTCTTGATGTGTTTGGTGTCGATGGCAATGCCGGCAGCGGTGGTTTCACCTCGACTGTCCTTGTTCACGTCCAGGTCAAGAATGATGTTGCCCTCTGGCGTGATTTGCGGCGTGACTTCCAGTTTCAGATTCGCCTTGCGAAACGCCAGCGAGTTATTGCCACTAATCGTGGCCACCTGATACGGAAACTCGGTTCCCTGCTCAATCAATGCCTTGACCTGATCAGCCGTGACGACGCGCGGACTGGAAACAATCTTGCCCTTGCCGTCAGCTTCCAGCGCGGACAGTTCGAGATTGAGAAAACGGTTTGCTGAAGCGTTGAAAATGGACACGGCGAACGAAGCGGCTGCATTGGCGACGCCCAGGGTTGAAGCCGGCAAATTCACAAAATTACCTGAAGTATTCACAGTTCCGCCAGCACCCGAACTGGCTACCGTATTGGCGTAATTGGTACCGATTGCCACGCGATTGTTTCCATTGACCTGGTAACCGCCATCGCCGCCTCTTTGCGAGCGCAGATCCAGACCACCCAGCTTCACGCCCAGGGACCTGCCAAAAGTGTCTGATGCTTCCACGATGCGGGCTTCAATCAGCACTTGACGCACAGCAATGTCAAGCTTGGCAATCAGGCTTTGCACCTGTTCCAGCCTGGAAGGAATATCTGTGACGAACAACTGATTGGTCCGCGGCTCGGCAATCACACTGCCCCGATTGGACAAGATCCGGGCACTGGTCGGACCCGAACCGCCTCCAGTGATTTGCGCGGCAATATCGCTGGCCTTCGCATAGTTGATCTGAAACGATTGCGTACGAACCGCTTCAAGGCTTTGCAAGGCGTTGCGCGATTCAAGCTCTTGCTTGTCCTTGGCAGCCAGCTCGTCCTTGGGGGCAATCAGCAGGACATTGCCGGTTTTACGCTTGTCGAGTCCTTTGGCCTGCAAAATAATATCCAGTGCCTGATCCCACGGAACATCCTTCAGCCGCAGCGTGACAGAGCCGGTTACCGTGTCCGAGGTCACGATGTTGAAGTTGGTGAAATCCGCGATGACCTGTAGTAGTGATCGAATTTCAATGTTCTGAAAGTTCAATGACAACTTCTCGCCGTTGTAACCAATCCCTTGCGTCAGCTTGGTTGGATCGATTTTTTGCGGGCGCACTTCAAGTACAAACTGGTTATCACTCTGGTAGGCGCTATGCTCCCACTGGCCGCTAGGCTCCACCACCATGCGGACCCTGTCGCCGGTCTGAAAAGTGGTTACCGTCTGAACGGGTGTACCAAAATCAGCCACATCGAGGCGGCGGCGCAGTCCTTCTGGCAATGCAGTTTTCAAAAACTCCACGACCAGGGTCTTGCCCTGCTGGCGAATATCGACACCGACTTCATTATTCGGCAAGGCCACCACAATACGGCCTGCATTGTCAGGGCCACGGCGAAAATCAACGTCCTTGAGCGGCAGGGTGTCGCGATTGCGGCTTTCTGAAAATACCGGTGCGACCGTCGCTGCAGACGCTGCGCCGGCCTGGGTATCCAGCACGATCAACAGCGACTTGCCCTGCAGTTCAGCCTTGTAGTTTGCCGGCGTCTTGAGATTGAGCACGACCCGCGTCCGTTCTCCCGCCTGAACCACATTGGCCGAACGCAGGTTGCCCAGATTCAGCTCTATGGCCGAGCGGCCCATGGAATTGCTCACACCCTGAAAATCCAGGGCAATACGGGCTGGCGCCTGGATGCTGAAACTTGTAGGAACTATGGTTAGTGCTTCGGCCAGCTCAATACGGATCACTTCGGAGCCGCCCTGCACCGAGGCTGAAATGGCCTGGATGGAATTGTCTGCCCTTGCCGTGAAGGGCATGACACCTGCCAGTACCACCACACCGAGCAAAGCGTGGCGCAGCACACTTCCAAGCAAACGCGGCAGTCTTCTTTTTTCGTTCGCCTCCACCGTCGCTAGCGCTGTCTGCTTGTTCATTTCGTACCCTCTAAAAGCTGTAAAGTCGCCGTTCGTTCTATCCATTCGCCTGCAGCGTCTTGCACGATTTCACGCAATACAACACTGGCCTCTTTCACGGCAGTAATCCGGCCATAGTTCTGGCCGAGATAATTGCCTACTTGCGCCTGATAGACCAGCTTATCGACCCTGACCAGCGCCACTGGCCGGCCGGCTTTGATCAAGCTGCCGACCATCACGACAGCATCGAGCGGCGACGCTTCCAGCGGCTCCTTGCGCCGCGCCAGTTCTGGCGCAATTAGTGCCGCATTGGAAGTGGCCTGATTGGAATCGCGTTTCAGCGCTTGTGTCAGTTTCTGGTTGCTGAAGGGTTCAATCGAACCCTCCTGTCCATAGGTTTGCGGTATGAATTTGGTGGGTTCCGGCAACGGCGCGATTTTGGGCCGGGTCGCATTGCGCTGCGCTGTCATCCACTGCTGCAACTCTTCCTGACCGGACGAGCCGCAACCGGCCAGGCTGAGCAGCGCAAGCGTAAGGGTGACAGTCAGCACACAGTAAATACGTGTCATTTCTTGGCCCCGTTGGCAGCAGCATTCTTGCGCTGCAACGCGATCTCATCACTGTCCAGATAACGGAAGGTTTTTGCCGTGGCGTCCATGACCAGATTGCCATCCTTTACCTGTGTAATGGCCATGTTGTTGAGCGTCACAATGCGCGACAGATTGGCAATATCGGCGGCAAAGGCGCCCATGTCGTGATAGCTGCCGGTTACGCGAACCGCGATGGGCAACTCGGCGTAATAGTCCTTGATACTGACCTGACCCGGCCGGAATAACTCAAACTGCAGGCTGCGGCCCAGACCCGCCTGATTGATGTCAGACAACAGCGCGTCCATTTCAGCCTTGCTGGGCAACTGTTTTTCAAGCTGCGTCACATACTGCTGAACCTGCTCACGCTGTTTTTTGAGCGCTTCCAGATTGACGGCCTGGGTCAGCTTGCTGTTGTAGTCAGTTCTTAGCTGAACCTCTTTTGCTTTTTCCGCAGTCAGCTCCTCATCAGAAGCGTTTAACCAGACAAACCAGAGCGCGACGACAACCACCACGGCGACAGCAACGCACAGCAGATAACGCGGCAGGGCCGGCCAGGAAGGCGGATCATTCGCATCAAGACCTGTGAACTGGTTTTTGATGCGACCTTGAAGGGTCGGAAAATCGATGGAGGGGCGGGAAATTTTTGCCATGATCAGTTTCATTGCCGCCGGCGTCAAATTTTGGCTGCGTTAGAGGCTGCGGCATTGGCGGCTTTTTGATCACCAGCTCGTTTTATCTCCACCCGCATGGAAAAATTGGATACCCGCCGCTGGTCACGCGCGCTCAGTGCAACCGTGCCAGCAGTAATTTCGACCAGTTCAGGTCTGGTCAGCCAGGGACTGTTGTTGGCGAAATTACGCAACAATTCGGACACCCGCTCATTGGACTGAGCAATACCGGTAATCAGGACGGTCTGGTTTTCCTGCTTCATGCTGTTGACGTACACCCCGTCAGGCAACTGCTTGACCAATTCGTTCAACAAATACACCGGCAGATTGCGGTTTCCCTGCAAATCCTCCACAGCCGTCTGGCGCGCCTTGAGCGAAGTAATTTCAGCCTGCAAGGTGGCAATGTCCTTGATCTGCCCGTCCAGGCGGGTAATTTCCGACTGCAGGAAAGTATTTCTTGCGCGCTGGCTTTCAATCTGGCTCAGGTACCAGGAATACATGGCACCACAGATCAGCACGCCTGCCAGGGCAGCCATGCCAAGCGTTGCAAAGAATGCTTCACGACGGCGCTTGCGTGCAACTTCCCGGTGCGGGAGCAGATTGATCAAAATCACTGCAGGAACCTTCGCAAAGCCAGGCCGCACGAGGTCAGATAAGACGAGGCTTCACGCCGCATGGCCCTTTCCCTGACACCATTGCCAATTTCCATACCTTCAAAAGGATTTACCAGTCGGCAGGCAAATGAAGTTTGCTGCGTCACCGAACCCGTCAGCCCGGCCAGTGAGGACGAGCCTCCTGCCACCATCACATAGTCAACCCTGTTATGCGGCGTGCTGGTAAAAAAGAACTGAAGCGCACGCCCAATCTCTTGGGCCATGCTGTCAATAAAGGGTTTCAGGACTCCTGACTCATAGTCTTGCGGCAACTCGCCGCTTCGTTTTTTACTTTCTGCCTCTTCAGGAGAAAAACCGTACTGCCTGACGATCAACTGTGTCAGTTGCGCGCCGCCAAACGCCTGATCGCGTTCGTACAGCACTTCATCGTTCCTGATGACCTGCATGCTGGTGGTCAGGGAACCGATTTCAAACAGTGCCACTATGGTATCCACGCCCTTTTCAGGCATGCTCTCAATCAGCCGTGCCGTGGCAAGACGCGAGGCATAAGACTCCACATCCACCACCACGGGTTTGAGCCCGGCAGCCTCGGCCAGCCCCTGCCGATCCTGCACCTTTTCCTTGCGTGAGGCAGCAATCAGCACTTCAACATCGCCACTGGAGGTTGCACTCGGTCCAAGCACACAAAAATCCAGGCTGACTTCATCCAGCGAAAAGGGAATGTATTTATTTGCCTCCGATTCGACCTGAATTTCAAGCTCGGCCTCGCTCAAACCGCCAGGCAGGATGATTTTCTTGCTGATGACCGCTGAGGCCGGCAATGCCATTGCCACGTTACGGGTACGTGTCCCGCTTTTTTTGACCAGTCGGCGCACCACATCAGCTACTTCGTCAAACTTTTCAATATTGCCATCGGTGACCCAGCCAGGCTCCAGCGGCTCCATCGCACAGCGGTCGAGGACCAGATTACCAGCCTTGTCACGGCTCAGCTCTACCAGCATCACACTGGAAGAGCTTATGTCCAGACCCAGCAAAGGAGGCTGTTGGCGATTGAATAACGATCCCAGAGAGATCAAGGGGGTCCCCAAATGACGGCTACTATGTAGCCTGTTTGCTTAAGAAATCTCTTGAATGTTAGCAGTAAGACCCCTATTTACTAAGCATATTTCCTAAATCTTGCAATACATGCGTTGTCAAAAACTGACGACTTTTAGGGATAGAGCCAATGTAAAAAGTTGCATTTTGGTGTAACAGTGTCGTTTTTTGATGTCACCTGGTACGAGTGCATTTCCGCAATTTTTATAATCCAGATGCGGCTTTACGATTGTTCTACATGTCCTCTTCTTCCCATTCCTCTGATTCCAAATCCGGCCCGGTCAAACGCCCTTCCTGGCTGAACTCGCTTGTCAAGCTTCTTTTAGGCAGTGCGGGTCTGGCGCTGGCGGGGATCGTCGGCGTTTTGATTTTTGTAGCAGTGGCGCTGGCAGTGGCCTACCCCAACCTGCCCGACGTTTCGGCTTTGTCTGACTACCGGCCCAAGCTGCCGCTGCGCGTTTATACGGCAGACGGCGTGGTGATTGGCGAGTTTGGCGAAGAGCGGCGCAACCTTACGCCGATAAAGGACATTCCGCAGGTCATGAAAGACGCCGTGCTGGCGATCGAGGACGCCCGCTTTTTCTCGCATGGTGGCGTCGACTATCTTGGCGTGATCCGGGCAGGCCTCGCAAATATGGGCCGGGCAAAAAGCCAGGGGGCTTCCACCATCACCATGCAGGTCGCACGCAATGTGTATCTGACTGCCGAAAAAAGCTATACCCGCAAGATTTATGAAATCCTGCTGACGTTCAAGCTGGAACATTCACTGACCAAAGACCAGATTCTTGAAATCTATATGAACCAGATTTTTCTGGGCAACCGGGCCTATGGCTTTGCAGCCGCTTCAGAGGCTTACTTTGGCAAGCCGCTGAAAGACATCACCATTGCCGAAGCGGCCATGCTCGCCGGCCTGCCTAAAGCGCCTTCAGCGTACAACCCCATCATCAACCCTACGCGTGCGCGTAGCCGCCAACTCTACATCATCGAGCGTATGGAACAAAACGGCTTCATCACTGCAAGCCAGGCCAAGGCCGCCAAAGAAGAAGAGCTTCAGGTTAAAACTGGCAGGGACGCGGGGCGCGTGCATGCTGAACATGTGGCTGAAACCGTGCGTCAACTGGTGTACAACCAGTACGGAGAGGAAACCTATACCCGCGGGCTTAATGTCTACACCACTTTGCGGGCTAACGATCAAACCGTTGCCTACAAGTCCTTGCGCAAGGGCATCATGGATTACGAGCGCAGGCAAATCTACCGGGGGCCTGAAAAATTCATTGAC
>JAYWDL010000446.1:0-9475 GCA_043779865.1 Polaromonas sp. | reverse complement strand
CGAAAACATCCTGCTCATGAACGACCTGACGCCCGTCACCCTGGGCGGCACGAAAAGCCAGATGGATAAAGCGCAGCGCGACGAAATTCTCACCATCGCCCAAAACAAACTCGGTCATGGCGATCTGCATGTCTCCGCTGCCTATTTCGGGAGCTTTCGCGCCAGCATCCACGTCAGCGGCATTGGCTCCCGTGTCGGCCCAGTCCTCATCGTCGATGCCGAGAAAGATATATTTGCCACGCTGTTCTGCAACCCGCCCGTGGTTCGCTTGGCTGACGGCTCCTACAAGCTGCGCAGCGAAGCCGATATCGCCAACACCTGCATCACGGTGGTCATCGAGGCGGTTGACCTCAAAGACCGCCAATCCAGCCTGCTCGACTTCATTGCGGAATTCCCGAATCAATCGCACAAAGTAGAGCGGGAGCTGCTCAAGGCCGGTTTGGGTAAAAGTCCGTCGTGAGAAAACCTGCTTTTGGACTTGACATGGTGCCTGAGAGACAAAATACTCGAGAAGTTCATATTTCGTTAGCCGGATAAATAGAACTATTTTGGCGGTGAGTCAGTCTGCCCCCGGTTTCATAGATGGTCGCGCCGCACTGCGAGCCATGTGCTGCCTCTTCTCGCCGCAGGTTAATATAGCTCGTGCAAACTGCGAATTTGACCTCTGGCAGCCTCAAGTCAATCCTGCATTCGAAGCGCGCGAACATTTATTACTTGGAGCATTGCCGGGTACTGGTCAACGGGGGCAGGGTAGAGTTTGTGACGGATGAGGGCAAACGCTCTCTGTACTGGAACATTCCTATCGCCAACACCAGCACTGTTATGTTGGGCACAGGCACCTCCGTGACCCAAGCGGCCATGCGTGAAATGGCCAAGGCCGGTGTGTTGGTTGGGTTTTGTGGCGGCGGTGGAACGCCTTTGTTCAGCGCCAACGAGGTCGATATTGAAGTCGCCTGGTTTGCGCCCCAAAGCGAGTACCGGCCCACTGAGTATTTGCAGCATTGGGTCAGGTTCTGGTTTGACGACGCCCTACGCCTGCAAGCCGCCAAGGCCTTTCAGCAGACCCGCATCGAGCGCGTGCGCACTTTCTGGAAAACCAGCCGGTTGTTGCGAGACGAAGGTTTTGAGATCGATCCGGCCGCCTTGGACACCGCTTTGGTTCACGCGTTGCAGTGCGTTGACAGTGCGCCAGATCAGACTAACCTGCTGCTCAATGAAGCCAGGCTGACCAAACAGCTCTATCAATTTGCAGCCCGCGCCGTGAACTACGGTGAGTTTGCACGGGGCCAGCGCGGCAGTGCCTCAGACCCAGCCAACCGCTTTCTGGACCACGGCAACTACTTGGCTTACGGTTTGGCCGCCAGCGCCACTTGGGTTTTGGGCTTGCCGCACGGTCTGGCGGTGCTGCATGGCAAAACCCGGCGCGGCGGCTTGGTGTTTGACGCGGCCGATTTGGTCAAAGACGCGGTGATCCTGCCGCAGGCGTTCATCTCTGCCATGCGCGGCGACGACGAACAGGCATTTCGCCGAGCCTGTATCGACAAACTGACCCGCACCGAAGCGCTGGATTTCATGATCGACACCCTGAAAGACGTGGCTGTTCAGATGGGCAGGCTTGCCCATTGAACGTCCTGCTTATCTCCCAATGCAGCAAACGCGCCCTGACCGAAACGCGCCGTATCCTTGACCAGTTTGCCGAACGGCGCGGCGACCGCACCTGGCAGACGCCCATCACCCAGCAAGGCCTGGACACCCTGCGCAAGCTGCTCAAAAAAACCTCCAGACGCAACACCGCCGTCGCCTGCCACTGGATTCGCGGGCAAGACCACAGCGAACTGCTGTGGGTGGTGGGCGATGCCAGCCAGTTCAGTGAACATGGGGCGGTGCCGACCAACTTCACTACAAGAAATGTTTTGCGCATGAATGACGAGAACGACTGGCACACCGGGCAAGACATCCATCTACTCACCGCGCTGGCCGCCTTGTTGCATGACTTGGGCAAAGCCAGCCAGGCCTTCCAAATGCGGCTGCTGGGGCAATTGCAAGAGCGCAACCAGTACCGCCACGAGTGGGTGTCGCTGCGTTTGTTTGAAGCCTTTGTGGGCGACGATGATGACGCCACCTGGTTGGCACGCCTTGCCAACCCGACGCCGCAAGACAACGACACCTGGATGAGTCGGTTGCAGCGGGATGGACAAGACCCGTCCGCCCAGCCACCCTTTGCGCATTTGGCGCACGCGCCGCTGGCGCAAGCCATTGGCTGGCTTGTGGTCACGCACCACCGTTTGCCGGTGGCACCCGAAAAAGATGCGGGGCTGGTCATTTTTTTGGGCGACAAAGTCGGCTGGATGACATCGCAAACGCTCACAGGCGTGCTGCACTGTATCGACGCAGACTGGAACGAACGCACCAACGAAGGCGATGCCGCACTCTTGCCGCTCTACTGGAATTTTCCGCATGGATTGCCTGTCACGACCGAGTTGTGGCGCAAACGCGCGGAACGGCTGGCAGTTCGTTTGCAGGCGCTGACCCAAAACCTAGGCAAGGGCAACTGGCTGGGCAACCCTTATGTGATGCACGTCTCACGGTTGTGCCTGATGCTAGCTGACCATCACTATTCCAGCCTGGGTGTGAATGACAAGGGCCGACCTGCCGAGGGGCGCGTCACAGGCCAAAAAGACTACCCCTTGTATGCCAACACTTGCGCCAACGCCCTCGGAGCCACCAGTCAGCTCAATCAAACACTGGACGAGCATTTGTTGGGGGTTGCCCAGCACAGCGGTGAAGTAACTTATGCCTTGCCGCGTTTTGAGTTGAATTTGCCACGCCTGGCCAGACACCGGGCTCTGACAAAACGGTCCCAGGACGCACGGTACCGCTGGCAGGACAAGGCTTTCGAGATGGCCCAAGCCATGCGCGAACGGGCCAGGTCGCAAGGCGCTTTCATCGTCAACATGGCTTCAACGGGTTGCGGTAAAACTTTGGCCAATGCCCGCGTCATGTACGCGCTGGCAGATCCGGTACACGGCATGCGCTGCGCCTTTGCCATGGGCCTGCGTACCCTGACCCTTCAAACGGGCAGGGCGTTTCAGGATTTATTGGGCCTGGGCGATGACGACCTGGCGATTCGCGTGGGTGGCAGCGCCAGCCGGGCGCTGTTTGAACACTACGAGCGTGAGGCCGAAAAAACAGGTTCCGCCTCGCGCCAGTCATTGCTAGAGGAGGGCAGCCATGTGCTGTTTGACGGCAACGCCGATGCCCACCCTTTGCTGCAGCGGGTGATGCATGACCCCGCCGTGAAAGCGCTGCTGGCTGCGCCCGTGTTGGTCTGCACCATCGACCACCTCACCCCTGCAACTGAGAGCCAGCGTGGCGGTCGCCAGATTGCCCCCATGTTGCGTCTGATGAGCAGCGACCTGGTGCTGGACGAGCCCGATGACTTCGACATAGATGACCTGCCAACGCTCTCCCGCCTGGTGCATTGGGCGGGGCTGCTAGGTGCGCGGGTGTTGCTGTCGTCGGCCACCTTGCCGCCTGCATTGGTGCAAGGCTTGTTTGAGGCCTACAGCGACGGTCGCCAGCACTACCAGCGCAACCGAGGCGCGCGCCCCAGTGCTGCGGGCCAAGCCGTTGATATTTGCTGCGCATGGGTCGATGAATTTGATGTGCAGCAAGCCGACTGCCCGGATGGCGCCCGCTTTGTGCAAGGGCACACCGCCTTTGCCAAGCGCCGGGCGCTGCGGCTGAGTCAAGCCGAAGTGCGCCGCCGGGCCGTGCTGGTGCCCTTGGATTTGACGGGAAAACACCGTGACCTGCTGGCCTCACTCTTTGCGCAGCAAGCTATTCGCCACGCCACGGGGCTGCACCACAAGCACCACAACCCCGACCCCAAGAGCGGCAAGCGGGTCAGCTTTGGCCTGATACGCATGGCCAACATTGAGCCGCTGGTGGATGTGGCTTTGGAGCTGTACCGCCTGCCTTGGCCTGCGGGTGTGCGTGTTCACCTCTGTACTTACCATTCGCAATTCCCGCTATTGATTCGCTCCGCCATTGAGCGGCAATTGGACCAATCGCTGAACCGCCGCCAGCCTGATGCCGTGTTCAAGTTGCCCGACGTTCGCCAGCGCTTGCACGACCATCCCGAAGAGGATCACCTATTCATCGTGCTTGGGTCGCCCGTTACCGAAGTCGGGCGGGACCACGACTACGACTGGGCCGTGGTGGAGCCATCGTCCATGCGCTCGCTGATCCAACTGGCAGGCCGCGTGCGCAGGCACCGTGACGGCGAATGCAACGCTCCCAACATCCGGGTGTTCGACACCAACCTGCGCCATTTCAGAAACCCGAACAAGCCCGCGTTCTGCAAGCCCGGCTTTGAGACAGAACAGTTTCCGCTGCATCCCCATGGTTTGGACGTGCTAATGGATGCCGACGAAGTGGCCGTGATTGATGCCCGACCCCGCATCGTGGCGCGTGACAAACTGCAGCCCCGTGTTCGGCTGGTGGACTTGGAACATGCGCGGATGCAGGCCACGATGCGACCTTTGCTACCCGATGCGTTCCCGTCTTTGAATGCCGCCAGCTGGTGGCACCTGGCCCCGGCGGATGCATTGCTCACCGCCGTGCTGCCGCAGCAACAGCCTTTTCGCTTTGACCCGATCCAGCGCGTGGATTTGGAACTTCGCCCCAATGAAGAGGGCGACGGCTATGTCCTCATTCAATTGCTGCAAAAGAAAGGGGGTCGCCGTGGCGAAACTACATTTGTCGAAATCGAAAAATCCCAAAACAAACGCGTTCCGGATGACAAGGTGCAAGGCGCACACATCTCTGCCTGGGGGCAAACCGATTACATGGATGCGCTGACAACCTTGGCCACCGAATTGGATATGCCTTTGGATGCGTGCGCCCGGCGTTTCGGCACGGTGAGCTTGCCGAAAAACGCCAACGGCTGGCGCTTTCACCCGGCGCTTGGGTTCACAAAGGCTAAGACTTGAAAAAGAAGAGGCCGACGCAAGGTCGGCCTCGCTGCCTTCGCGGCAGTTGACGGTTCGTACAAACCGTAGCTAACTTTTCTGAGCTGCCCTTTCGGCAGTGTGCGAAGTGTACTTCGTTTAAAAATATATTTAACAAATCGAAGTTAACTGGTGTAACATTCATTCATGACTGAAACCAGGCCATGCTTTTAACCACAGAAGGGGGTCTTGATGAGAAATGAAGAGCCACAGCGGGTGACCGCTTTGCGGGCGGTGATCACTGAGTTTCTGAATGCGCGCTGTAAGGACAAGCTTGAAGCCGTGAAAGAAGATGCCAATGATCCTGATGCCGCCAATATGCAAAAAGAGAAACTGCGACAGCAATTCATTCCCGCCACCTGGCTAGAAGACGCTGCCCGGCGTGCTGGGCAAATTCAAGCGGTGACGCACTCGTTAAAGCCCGTCCACCCCGATGCTAAAGGCACCAACCTCTACTGCCCGCCCAGCACACTCGCCGCCGCAGAAGTGGTTGGCAGCCATTGCCTGGGCGACAGCTTTGCCGGTGATGTGGTGGGCAATGCCGCGGCATTGGATGTACACAAGTTTCTCAAGCAGGCGCATGCGGGAAGCAGCCTATTGGAGCTGTCCGTCACGGGTGATGCGGATTTGGCAGCTGCCCTGAGCGATGACCTCGCGAGGGCACAGACGTGGATGCAAGCCTTCGCATCGCTCACCGAGCCGCGTGGGCGATTGGCCTCACACACCTTGGCCAAACAGCTCTATTGGCAAACCGGCGACGATCCCCGCGATGACGCCGGTTTTCACCTGCTGGCGCCGCTGTACGCCAGTTCGCTGGCGCACCATGTGTTTGAGATGTTGCAGGATGACCGCTTTAGCGATGCCGCCAAAGCGGCCCGCGATGCCAGGAAGGCCAACACTTTCAGCGAACGCCCGGTGCGTGAGTACCCGCAACTGGCGGTGCAGCAACTGGGCGGCACCAAGCCGCAGAATATCAGCCAGCTCAACAGTGAACGCCGTGGCAACAACAGCCTGCTGGCTTCATTGCCGCCGGTATGGCGCTCCGTTGACCTGAAGCCGCTGCACCACACGGATTCGATGTTCCACCGCTACAGCCGCCGCGCTGAGGTTCGCCAAAACGTCAAAGCCCTGCTGGCCTTTTTAAAGACCGACCCCAAGCGAAACATGGATACCCGCGACAAGCGGGCGGCATGGGTGCAGCTTTTGATCGACGAGTTCTTGCAATTCACCGCTGAGTTGCGCGGCCTGGAACCCGGCTGGAGCCAAACACCAGCCTGCCAATTGGGTGATGCAGAAGCCCGATGGCTTGACCCCGATGGCGTGGCAGCGACCGATGCCGAACTGGATCGCCCGCCGCCCACGGACATTCCTGAGCGCATCAGCGCCGCGTTCGCCAACTGGCTCAATGCCCAGTTGCGTGACCCGCTGCCCATGGGCGACCCGGAGTTTCTGGCATGGCGCAACGCCATGCACGAGCACATCAAAGCCGAAGAACGGGAGGGCAATCATGTCGAATGAACTGCCGCAGCACGCCGCATTGTTGGTGCTGCCCCGCTTGCGGGTACAAAACGCCAACGCCATTTCCAGCCCATTGACCTGGGGATTTCCGTCCATCACCGCTTTCACGGGGCTCATGACCGCACTGGCGCGGCGCTTGGGGCCTGACGCGGGTGTTGGCTTTCACAGTGTGGGCGTGGTATGCCATGGCTTTGAGGCGCAAGTTACCCAAGGCGGCTACACCCGCAGCTTTTGCCTGACGCGCAACCCAGTGTTGCAAGACGGCTCGACAGCGGCCATTGTGGAAGAGGGCCGGGTTCACCTCGACATCACGCTGGTGTTCGAGGTGAAGCTCAGTTCAGCCCTGCTCAACGACGCCGCGCGTGCCGAATGCGCTGCGCAGCTAGGCGAATGGGTCGCCGGCATGCACATTGCGGGCGGTAGTGTGATGCCGCCTTTCTCTAGCTTATCCGGCACGGTGCGGCGGTCGCCCCGCGCACAGCTTGTGCTGCTGGCAGAAGAGCCGGACCTGCGGGCCAAGCAGTTCAAGCGGCTGTGCCGCCAATGGCTGCCGGGCTTTGCGCTGGTGTCTCGCGACGATGTTCTGCAAAGCCGCCTGGAAGCACTGCGCAAGAGTACACGGGAGGCGCAACCTCAGCCTTCGCTGCTGGACGCCTGGCTGGACTTATCGCGCATCAACCACCGTGCAACCACTAAAACCGTGTGGAATGAAGCAGGTGACACGTCCACCGAAGTTGTGGAATGGGCCACCGACAGCCGACCCGGTTGGCTGGTGCCCATCCCCGTCGGCTACGCCGCCTTATCCGAATTGAACCCTCCCGGTACGGTGGCGAGTGCACGCGATGCCAGCACGCCCTTTCGGTTTGTTGAAAGCGTGTATTCCATCGGCCAGTGGATCAGCCCCCATCGCTTGGAAGATGTGGCGCAACTCACTTGGCGGCCCGAGTACGCGCCATCTACCGGGCTGTACCGCTGCACCAATGTATACCAGGCACCCGCCACCGACACCTACACCCCTGTTCCCTTTGTTGACTGATTTCAAGGAGTATCACCATGGCAACCACTAACACCATCAAAACCGCCTCTGTTCTGGCGTTTGAACGCAAGCTCGACCCATCTGATGCGCTGTTCACGGCAGGCACTTGGGCCCAGCGCAGCACTAGCCAAAACTGGCCTGCTGTGGAGGTGCGGACCAAATCGGTTCGCGGCACCATTTCCAACCGCCTCAAAACCAAAGACCAAGACCCGGCCAAGCTGGATGCCGCTATCGAAAGCCCCAACCTGCAAACCGTCGATGTCGCCACGCTGCCCGCCGATGCAGACACGCTCAAGGTCAGTTTCACTCTGCGTGTTTTGGGTGGTACAGGCCTACCGTCGGCCTGCAACAGCGCCGACTACCAGGCCAAGTTGCTGGCCACCGTGCAGACCTACACCCAGTCGCAGGGCTTTGGCGAGTTGGCCCGCCGCTATGCGCACAACCTCGCTAATGGCCGGTTCCTGTGGCGCAACCGTTTGGGCGCGGAGCAAATCGAAGTGCAGGTGGCGCAATGGGTACAAGGGCAAGCAGCGCAAAGCTGGACATTTGATGCCCTGAGCCATTCGCTACGCGACTTCAACGCCCACTCTGCCGACTTGACGCAATTGGCCACTTTGCTGGAGCAGGGTTTAACGGGTTCACGCCACGTACTCCTGCAAGTCACTGCGTATCTACGCGTCGGCGCTGGGCAGGAAGTGTTTCCATCGCAAGAGCTAATCCTGGACAAAGAAAGGGCGGGCAAAAGCAAAACCCTCTATACCGTGAACGGCGTGGCCGCCATGCACTCCCAAAAACTTGGCAACGCCATCCGCACAGTGGACACCTGGTACCCCGGCGAAGATGGCCAGGGTCCGATTGCCGTGGAACCCTATGGCTCCGTCACCTCCCAAGGCAAGGCCTACCGCCAGCCCAAGGTGAAGATGGATTTCTATTCTCTGTTCGACGCCTGGGTGCTGAAAGACCAGGTGCCCGATGTAGCGCAGCAGCACTACGTCATCGCCAACCTAGTGCGGGGCGGCGTGTTTGGCGATTCCGGCAAGGAATAAGCCCATGGACCACTACGTTGATTTGACCTTGCTGCCTGACCCCGAGATTGCGCAGCCGCATTTGATGGGGGCCTTGTTCAGCAAACTACACCGGGCACTGGTGGCGCAGCGCAATGAACACATCGGCATCAGCTTCCCGGCGGTTCAGTCAGACCGTGTCTGGCTGGGCGACTGTCTGCGCCTGCATGGCAGCCGAACTGATCTGACCGGGTTCCTGGCCGCGTCATGGTTGATTGCCCTGCGTGACCACCTGCGCGTCACGGCTGTGCTGGCGGTGCCGCGCCAAGCGGGTTTTCGTGTGGTCAGCCGTGTGCAGGCCAAAAGCAGTCCCGACCGCCTGCGACGCCGCCAAATGCGCCGCCACGGCCTGAGCGAGGATCAGGCCGTGGCACGCGTCCCCGACACCGTGGCCGAGCGGCTGGACCTGCCCTACGTCCAGCTGCAAAGCCAAAGCACCGCACAGTCATTCAGGCTGTTCATCCGGCACGGTGCGGTGGTCGAAACAGCCAGCCCAGGTGTGTTCAGCACCTACGGCCTAAGTCCCACCGCCACCGTCCCCTGGTTTTGACCCTCTTTCAACCCTTTTTTGAAGCAGCCCGGAAAGTCGTTTTAAATCAATGGCTTGGGATGGTGTTTTGAAATAGGGGCTGGAGCGCGTTTCGGATAGTTTTCTGTTTGAATTCAAGGGCTTGCCTATTTAATGGGCTAGTTCACTGCCGCACAGGCAGCTCAGAAATTGATGACGCATGGGATGTGTCGATTTGGGAGGTTCACTGCCGCACAGGCAGCTCAGAAACTTTCGTTGGTGGCATTCTTTGTGCTCTCTTCGTTCACTGCCGCACAGGCAGCTCAGAAAAATGAAT
>JAYWDL010000445.1:0-3343 GCA_043779865.1 Polaromonas sp. | reverse complement strand
TGGCTTTTGTATTGAGCCTCTGGTGCCGCTGGCCCTCACCCCCGCCCTCTCTCAGAGGCTGCAGGAGCAAGACAAAGCTTTTTTGCTCCCTCCCCACTGGGGGAGGTTTAGGGTGGGGGCCAGCCCAATGCTGCGTTGAATACCCTGGCTGAAACCGTAAAGCGTGTCTGGCCTACAAGCGGACGGCAAGGATTCTGCTATGGTTTTGGCATGACCCTGCTCCCCGAAACACTTCCCCGCATCACGCCAGACACGGCGCTCTTTCTTGACTTTGACGGAACGCTGGTTGCGCTGGCCTCGCAGCCGGAACTGGTTGAAGTCCCGCCCGGCCTGGCCAGCACCCTGGCTGCGCTGTACACGCAGTTGAATGGCGCGCTGGCGGTGGTGTCAGGACGCCAGTTGTTTGATCTGGATGGTTTTCTGGCGCCGCTGCAACTGCCGGCTGCGGGCGAACATGGCGCGCAGCGCCGCGCTACAGACGGCCGGCTGGTCAGCGTGCCGCCAGCGGATTTGCAGCATGTGCTGCAAGCGGCTGAAGGTCTGCTGCAGCTTCATCCGGGCCTCAAACTGGAGCGAAAAAACCTGGCGCTGAGCCTGCATTACCGGCATGCGCCCGAACTCGAAAGCCTGTGCCTGCAGGTGATGCGCGATGCCGTTGAACGCAGCGCCGGATTGGACTTGATGCAGGGCAAATACGTGATCGACCTGAAACCGTCTGGTGTCAGCAAAGGCACGGCGATAGCGGCCTTCATGAGTGAAGCGCCGTTTGCCGGCCGCATACCGCTATTTGCCGGCGACGATGTGACCGATGAATCTGGCTTTGAACAGGTGCGGCGCATGGGCGGGAACACCATCAAGGTCGGCCCGGGGCCGACGCTGGCACAGTTTCGCTGCGCCAGCGTGGCCCAGCTGGCCGATTGGCTGCTGTCGGCAGGCATGGCGCCCCCCGAACCCGGCATCCGGGGGCTTTCAGCATGAGCGCCGCCGCAGCGTCTGCCAGCTTTGCGCCGCCCGCGCCGCCTTCGCTGTCGCTGGGCGTCATCGGCAACTGCGCCTTCAGCGCGCTGGTCGATGCACGCGGGCGCATCGTCTGGTGCTGCCTGCCCCGCTTTGATAGCGATCCGGTGTTCAATGCGCTGCTGGACGAGAGTAGCAAGGGCAGCGCGTTTGCCATCGAGATTGAAAACTTTTCCCATTCCAAACAGTGGTACGAGCCGAACACTGCCGTGCTGCGCACCCAGCTGTTTGACCACAGCGGCCAGGCCATCGAAATCACCGACTTTGCACCGCGCTTTTACAGCCGCTCGCGTTTTTTCAAGCCCATGACGCTGGTGCGCCGCGTTCGCCCGATTCACGGCGCGCCGCGCATCCGGGTGTCGCTGGATGTACGGTTTGACTGGGGCCGCGCCAAACCAATGGTCACCCAGGGCAGCAACCACCTGCGTTATGTCGGCGACGCACTGACGCTCAGGCTCACCACCGACGCGCCGCTGTCACACCTGCTGGCCAGGCAGCCCTTTGTGCTGACGCGTGAGCACAACTTTCTGCTGGGCGCCGATGAGTCGCTGGCCGATGGCATCGACGACACCGCGCGCCTGTTCGAGCAGGAAACCGTGTCTTACTGGCGCAAGTGGAGCCAGCGGCTGCACATTCCGCTGGAGTGGCAGGAGGCGGTGATTCGTGCGGCTATCACGCTCAAGCTGTCGCTGTTTGAAGATACCGGAGCGATTGTCGCGGCCATGACCACCAGCATTCCCGAAGCGCCGGGCAGCGGACGCAACTGGGACTACCGCTACTGCTGGCTGCGCGACGCTTTTTTTGTTGTTCGCGCGCTCAACAGCCTGTCCGAAGTCGGCACCCTGGAAGACTACCTGCGCTGGCTCAGCAACGTCGTGGTGCAGGCCGGCGGCGGGCATATCCAGCCGCTGTACGGCATTGGCCTGGAGCGCGAATTGCCCGAGATGACCTACGAGCACCTGGGCGGCTACCGCAACATGGGGCCGGTGCGCGTCGGCAACCAGGCGCAGGAGCATTTCCAGCACGATGTCTATGGCAACGTGGTGCTGGGCGCGGCGCAGGCCTTTCACGACCAGCGCTTGCTGCACCGCGGCGGCGCGGCCGAGTTTTTGCGCCTGGAAGCAGTGGGCGAGCAGGCGGTCCGCAACTACGACAAGCCCGACGCCGGCATGTGGGAGCTGCGCACCCGCGCCCGCGTGCATACCTCATCGGCGCTGATGTGCTGGGCGGCCTGTGACCGTCTGGGCAAGATTGCCGAGACCCTGAAGCAGCCCGAGCGCGCCAGCTACTGGCATGGCCATGCGCAAGTCATGCGCGAGCGGATTTTGCGCGAGTCCTGGAGCGAGGAGCGCCAGGCCTTTGCCGAAAGTTTTGGCGGGCGCGACCTGGACGCCAGCGTGCTCTTGATGATCGAAGTGGGCTTCATCGACCCGAAGGATCCGCGTTTTATTGCCACCGTGTACGCGCTGGAAAAATACCTGTGCGACGGCCCCTACATGCGCCGCTATGAGGCGCCCGATGACTTCGGCAAACCCGAAACCGCTTTCAACATCTGCACCTTCTGGCGCATCGACGCCCTGGCGCGCATCGGCCGCAAGGAAGAGGCCAGGGAAATTTTCGAAACCATGCTGGCCGCCCGCAACCCTGTGGGCCTGCTGTCCGAAGATACCCATCCGGTGACGGGCGAAATGTGGGGTAACTTTCCGCAAACCTATTCGATGGTCGGCATCATCAACGCCGCAGTGCGCCTGTCAGCCCCTTGGGATTCACAGGTATGAATATTGTGCCCCCACGCTTTTCACTTCGTGTAATGCGCTGCCTCCCCCCGAGGGGGTTGTGCTTGCTCGGGGAGGCCCTTCGCGGCGCACGTCACCCTCTGCGTCTTTCCTTCCTGATGGAGAAACATGGCTAGATTAGTTGTCGTCTCCAACCGCGTTGCCGACCCGCGCAAAGCGGCTGCGGCCGGGGGACTGGCGGTGGCGCTGGGCGATGCGCTGTCGGCCAACGGCGGGCTGTGGTTTGGCTGGAGCGGCACCATTGTCGAAGGCGGCACGCCGGGCGAAGGCGAAGTCCACACCCAGCAGGCCGGCAACGTGACCTTGACCACCGTGGACCTGTGCCGCGAAGACCACGACAGTTATTACCTGGGCTACAGCAACGGCGTGCTCTGGCCGGTGTTTCATTACCGGCTCGATCTGGCCGATTTTGACGCCGGCTATATTGGCGGTTACCGGCGCGTTAACCAGTTGATGGCGCGCAAGCTGATGCCGCTGATCAAACCGGACGACATCATCTGGGTACACGATTACCACCTGATCCCCATGGC
>JAYWDL010000444.1:0-3345 GCA_043779865.1 Polaromonas sp. | reverse complement strand
GCGCGCCACAACCACTCGGCATTGATCATGGCAGCCCCGGTGTCCATGCTGCCTATCATCGATGGTTCTTGCCTTCCCGCCCGCGTGGCGAGCATGGTCTGGCGTGGAAGCGAAGTTGGCTTCGTCGCGGCAGACGTCGTTGCGACCGGCTTTACGCCTCTGGATGCCGAACTGCCCGGAGGAGGCTGGCCGCGCCGTTCCTTGACGGAGATCCTTCAGCCGCAGCCGTCGCTGTGCGAATGGCGGCTGCTGGGTCATTGCCTGCGAAGCATGGTGGAGGGCGGCGGCGAGTTGATGCTGGTGAGTCCTCCGCATGCGCCCCATTTGCCAGGCTTGGAGCAATATGGCCTTAAGGCCGGCAAGCTGGTCTGGCTCGATGCCCGGCTGCCTTCCGAGCGCTTGTGGGCGACCGAGCAGCTCATCAAGTCGAACCCGCAGGGCGCCATCCTGGCATGGCTGCCCCAGGCCAGAAGCGAGCAGTTGCGCCGCCTGCAGGTCTGCGCCCAGTCCTGTGAAGCGCTGGTTTTCCTGTTTCGCCCGGCCGCGGCCCAATTCGAGGCCTCGCCGGCGCCGCTGCGGATCCTGGCCAGTCTGGGGAACGACTGGCAACTCAACATTCAGGTGCTCAAGCGCCGCGGGCCGATACAGGCCCGGCCGCTCAGCCTGTTTGCCCTTTCCCGGTCGCTGGCCAGCGTGCTGACGCCGCGCCAGCTGCGCCCGGCCCCACTCACCACCTTATCTCCGGAGATTTCCCATGACATCAGCGCATTGGGCCGCTCTGCTGGTGAGCCCGCCCCAAGCCGATTCGCCGCGCACTGATCTGCCTGATCTGACTGATCTGCCTGATCTGCCTGGGATGACGGGGTTGACGGGGTTGACGGGGTTGATGGGTATCGCCCTGTGGGCGCTGCAGTTCACGCCGCGCGTGGCTTGTCTGGAAGAGTCAGTGGTGATGGAAGTCGCGGCGAGCATGCATTTGTTCGGCGGCGAGACCGCCCTGCGAGAGCGTGTGGCGCGCGGGGCGTGCGCGCTTGGAGTGCCTGTGGTCAGCTGGGCGCCCAACAGCCTGGCCGCCCTGGCGCTGGCCCGTTGCGCCGTTGCCGACGGATTTTCGCAGCCATTGAGCCGGTTGCTGGACCGGCTTCCCCTGTCGTCGCTCAGCGCCGTTGCCATGCACCAGCCGACGCTGGCCCGGCTCGGCTGCCGGGCGCTTGGCGATGTGCGCCGCCTGCCGCGCGGCGGCGTGAGCCGGCGCTTTGACAAGGAGGTTTTGATGGCACTGGACCAGGCCTATGGTCTGCGGCCGATGGCGCATCAATGGATAAGCGTGCCTGAATCGTTTTGCCTCAGGCTCGAGTTGCCAGGTCGGGTCGACACGGCCGCAGCCCTGATGTTCGGCGCGCACCGGTTGCTACTGCAGCTGTGCGGCTGGCTGGCCGCGCGCAGCAGCGGCGTCACCGCCTATGCGCTGCGCTGGCTGCATGACGCCATGCGCCACAAGACTGCGGGCGAAGGCGGCGAGATCATCATCCGCACCGCTTGGGCCACGCGCGACGTCAATCATCTTGAGCGCCTGCTTTCGGAGCACCTGGCCCGGTTGACCCTGCTGGCCCCGGTCGGCGAGCTTGAACTGGCGGCGCTGGAGGTGATGCCGCTGCCCGAGGAGAGCAAGTCGCTGCTGCATGACAGCGTGCGCGCTGGAGGAGCGCTGGGCATGGTGCTCGAGCGCATCGCCGCGCGCCTTGGCCCTGAGCGGGTACTGCGTCCGCAGTTGGCCGAGGACCACCGTCTCGAATGGATGCAGTCCTGGTCGCCGGCAAGTGAAGTCGCCAGCGCGCCGAAGAGCAGCAGGCTGCGCATGGCTGACATTGCGCAGCCGACCTGGCTGTTCGAGCCGCCGCTCAGGCTGGCCGTGTCCAGGCTGGGGCCGCTCTACCAGGGGCCGCTGCAGCTGGTGATCGGGCCGCACCGGGTCGAGGGCGGCTGGTGGCATCGGCAGCAAGGCGCCGGGGAACAGCCTACGCATAATGTGCAGCGCGATTACTGGGTCGCGCGCAGCCAGCATGCCGGCATCCTGTGGGTGTATCAGGAGCGCCTGGTGCAGGGTGATGCCAGGTGGTTCCTGCACGGCGTATTTGCCTGAAGCAACCAAGCCATGGCCACCTTGCCGGCGTATGCCGAACTGCACTGCCTGTCGAACTTCACGTTTCTGCGCGGCGCCTCGCATGCCTGGGAACTGGTCGCGCGGGCCAGTGCGCTCGGCTACAGCGCACTGGCGATTACCGACGAATGCTCGCTCGCAGGCATGGTGCGGGCGCATGTCGCCGCGAAGGCGCAGGGCCTCAAGCTGCTGGTGGGCAGCGAGTTCTATGTGCAAGGGTCATCCCCCTTCAGGCTCGTCGTGCTGGCGACCAATCGCAATGGCTACGGCAACCTGTCCGAATTCATCACCGGCCTGCGCCGGTCATCGCAGAAAGGCAGCTATTCGCTGAACCAGGAGGCCATCGATGCAGACGCCCTGGCCGACTGTCTGGTGCTGGTGCTGGTGCTGCCCTGCCGGCAGGCCACGGACGATGCGCTGCTAGCGCTGGGCCAGTGGATGCTGCGGCTGTTCAGCGGGCGCTGCTGGCTGGCGGTCGAAATGCTCCACCAGCTGGGCGATGCGGCGTGGCTGCATCGGCTGCGCGAGCTGAGCAGCGCCACCGAAATCCCCTTGGTTGCCGCTGGCGACGTGCATATGCATGTGCGCTCGCGCAAGCCGCTGCAGGATGTGTTGACATCGATCCGGATCGGCCGGCCCTTGACCGAATGCGGCCTTGACCTGCAGGCCAGCGCCGAGCGGCATTTGCGCTCCCGGCTGCGCCTGGGCCAGCTTTACCCGTCCGACCTGCTGGCGCAGACGGTCATGATTGCCGAGCGCTGCCGGTTCAGCCTCGACGAGCTTCGCTACGAATATCCGGCAGAGGTCGTTCCCGATGGGCAGACGCCATCGAGCTACCTTCAGCGCCTGATCTATGAAGGCGCCGGGCGCCGCTGGCCCGGCGGCATGCCGGCGCAGGTCCAGACGCTTATCGATCATGAACTCGAACTCATCGGCGAACTGCGCTACGAGCACTATTTCCTCACGGTGGCCGACATCGTCGCCTTTGCCCGGTCGCGCAACATCCTGTGCCAGGGCCGTGGCAGCGCGGCCAATTCGGTCGTTTGCTATTGCCTGGGCATCACCGAGGTCGATCCGGCGCGAATGAGCGTGCTGTTCGAGCGCTTCATCAGCCGCGAGCGCAATGAGCCGCCCGACATCGATGTCGATTTCGATTTCGATTTCGAGCATGAGCGGCGTGAGGA
>JAYWDL010000443.1:0-3373 GCA_043779865.1 Polaromonas sp. | reverse complement strand
GGCACACAGGCAGCAGGCGAGGGCAGGGCAACAAGCAGTCATTCGCTCTTATTTTGATAGCTGACGGCGCTTGTTCTGCAAGCGCAGTAGGCTTATTTTTCGTATAAAAACCTAACTACTCAGCTCAAACCGCAAAGCAAGGCTGAATAGGCTGGCGGTTGAACACGCTGAGCAGGCAATCAAACAGATTGGCCTTTTGCTGGGTCATGGTTGCCAGGTACGAGCGGATCGTAAAGAACGTATCTGCCGCGTGCCCTCATCCAGCGAAGTGCCCGTGCGCTGGATTGGCCGGTTCAATGTCTCACCGCGTTCAAGCAGAGCACTCCATTTCTCATGAAACCACGCCAGTGCATCTCCCATTGACACGCGCTGCAACGCCTGTCTGCCTGGTGGGTGATGGTCTCATCGACCTGTGCGCTTTGGCGCAGGGTGCTGAGTAGTTACAAAAATTCGACTGACGCAGAGGTGACAGCCGTTCAGGTGTTGCCCTGATGTGGCATGCGCTTGTCTGACGCATGATGGTGCCTCGCAAGCACGCCCTCATTCCAGGAGTCTCTTATGCAACGCCGTCAATTACTGCAATTTGCCGCCGCGTGGCACCTCCCTCGCCGTGGTCAAGCGCCTGCATGATGCCTTCAAGCAGGCCATGGAGCAGGACAACTACAAAACCGCGCTGGCTCGCTATGACATGGTGCCGATGTACATGAGCACGGAGGCGTATGCCAGGTTTGCCCAGGGAACCTTTGCGCGAGAGAAAGCGCTGGTGGACAAGCTGGGGCTGGGAAAAGCTGGATATGGGAAAAGCTGGATATGGGAAAAGCTGGATCTGGGAAAAGCGCCTTGACGCATCCTTGATCCGTCAGGCAGTGCGCGCGGCCAGCACGGCGGCGGCCACTTCTGCAAAACCGGCGCCGCGCTCGCCGTTGGTGATGTAGCGCGGCCTGTGGGTCAGCTGCGCCTTAAAACGCCGCACATTGGCGACGCCCACCGAGTTGTCGAAGGCTTCAAACATGAGCTGGTCGTTGGTCGAATCGCCTACATAGACCCAGCGTTCCAATTCGGCGTTTAGGTCGCGCTGCCACAGCTGCCGCACGATCCAGCGCGCGCCTTCAAGCTTGTTGTGGCCGCCAAACCAGCCGTTGATATGGATGCTGCTGACAGTCGCATGCATGCCTTCGCCTTGCATCAGCGCGACAACCGCCGCGATCTGTTCTTGACTCATGTGCGCAAACTCGCTGTGGTCTATCGCGATGTCGGTCTGCCTGCCTGGCGAATCGGTGGCGCGTTGCGCAGCCGGAATCTCGCGCTCGATGCGCCGCAGCACTGACTGCATGCGGGTGTAGTTCATCTCCCGTGTCGCAGCATCCTGTTGATACAGTTTTGATAGCATCTTACGCTCGTCTTTATTGCGCCAAAGGCCTTTTCCGTGCTCAGGAATGAGTGCCGCCGCGCCGTTCTCGGCAACGATCGCATCGACCGGCCAGCGCGCTGCAAACGGTTCGCTCCAGCCCACCGGGCGGCCGGTGATTGCGACGACGTGCAGTCCAGCTGCTTTCAGTGCGCCCAGTGCGGCCAATGCATCCGGGGTGATGGCGCCGCCGGTTGTCAGCGTGTCGTCGATGTCGGTCAAAACGCCGGTGATGCGCTTGCGGGCTGCTAGCGGCCAGTTGTTCAGTGCTTGCATTCAAAAGAATTTTCGCATGCCGGTTTTTGGCTCCCCAGGCCGGCGTTTTGACGTGTTCTGTACAATAGCAGCTCTCCTGAGGAGCGTTGCAACCCACAACATGTGGTCCAGGCTCGGGACTTCTCAATTTGCAACCACGCTCACCCGCATGTGCTTGATGCCGGGTGAGTGAAGACAATCCACCCCCCGATTCAGGCCCAGGTCCGTGGCTATTTTGCCCAGTTGACTCTTGATTTTGGAGCTGCTTCCCATGAACGCTGTATTAAAACCCGCCGAAAACCTTGACGCCGTCATTGCCGACCTGTCGCTGGCCGCCTGGGGCCGCAAGGAACTGAAAATCGCCGAAACCGAAATGCCCGGCCTGATGGCGATTCGCGAAGAATTCGCCAAAGCCCAGCCGCTCAAGGGCGCGCGCATTACCGGCTCGCTGCACATGACCATCCAGACCGGCGTGCTGATTGAAACCCTGCAGGCGCTGGGCGCCGACGTGCGCTGGGCCTCGTGCAACATTTTCTCGACGCAGGACCATGCCGCCGCGGCGATTGCCGCCCAGGGCACTCCGGTGTTTGCGATCAAGGGCGAAACCCTGGCCGACTACTGGGATTACACCCACCGCATCTTCGAATTCACCGGAGAAGGTGTCATTAAGGGCACGCCCGAAGAAGGTCCGAACATGATCCTGGACGACGGTGGCGATGCCACGCTGCTGATGCACTTGGGCACCCGGGCCGAGACGGATGCCAGCGTGCTCGCCAATCCCGGCAGCGAAGAAGAAATCTGCCTGTTCAACGCCATCAAGGCCAAGCTGGCGCAAGACGGCACCTGGTACAGCCGCCGCCTGAAAAACATCGTCGGCGTGACCGAAGAAACCACCACCGGCGTGCTGCGTCTGAACGAAATGTCGGCCAAGGGCACGCTGGCCCTGCGCGCCATCAACGTGAACGACTCGGTGACGAAATCCAAGTTCGACAACCTGTACGGCTGCCGCGAATCGCTGGTCGATGCCATCAAGCGCGCCACCGACGTGATGATTGCCGGCAAGGTCGCCTGCGTGGCCGGCTACGGCGATGTGGGCAAGGGCTCGGCGCAGGCGCTGCGCGCCCTGAGCGCCCAGGTCTGGGTCACCGAGATCGACCCGATCAATGCGCTGCAGGCCGCGATGGAGGGCTACAAGGTCGTGACCATGGAATACGCCGCCGACAAGTGCGACATTTTCGTGTCGGCCACCGGCAACAAGAACGTCATCACGTACGAACACATGGCGGCCATGAAAAACCAGGCCATCGTCTGCAACATCGGTCACTTTGACAATGAAATCGATGTGGCGTCGCTGGGTAAATGCACCTGGGAAGAGATCAAGCCGCAGGTCGATCATGTGATCTTCCCTGACGGCAAGCGCATCATTTTGCTCGCCAAGGGCCGGCTGGTGAATCTGGGTTGCGGCACCGGCCACCCGAGTTTTGTCATGTCGTCCAGCTTTGCCAACCAGACCCTTGCGCAAATCGAGCTGTTCACCAAACAGGCCGATTACGAAGTCGGCAAGGTCTATGTGCTGCCCAAGCACCTTGATGAAAAAGTGGCGCGCCTGCACCTGAAGAAAGTCGGCGCGATGCTGTCCGAACTGAGCGATGAACAGGCGGCGTATATCGGCGTAAGCAAATCCGGCCCTTACAAAGCCAATAGCTATCG
>JAYWDL010000442.1:0-3386 GCA_043779865.1 Polaromonas sp. | reverse complement strand
CCAACGGGCACAGCACCATCACGCCCTGCAACAGCGGCCTGCAAAAACTCGCTGACGCTGCCATCAACGCGATTGAAGAAGCCGGTGGCAACGCACAGGTGTTTGGCACGCCCACCATTTCCGACGGCATGGCCATGGGCACCGAAGGCATGAAGTATTCGCTGGTCAGCCGCGAAGTCATCTCCGACTGCATCGAAACCTGCGTGCAGGGCCAGTGGATGGACGGCGTGCTGGTGGTCGGCGGCTGCGACAAAAACATGCCGGGTGGCCTGATGGGCATGCTGCGCGCCAACGTGCCCGCCATTTACGTGTACGGCGGCACAATTTTGCCCGGCACTTACAAGGGCAAAGACCTCAACATCGTCAGCGTGTTTGAAGCCGTGGGCGAGAACGCCGCTGGCCGCATGAGCGACGAAGACCTGCTGCAGATCGAGCGCCGCGCCATTCCCGGCACCGGCAGTTGCGGCGGCATGTACACGGCCAACACCATGTCCAGCGCTTTTGAGGCCCTGGGCATTTCGCTGCCCTACTCCAGCACCATGGCCAATCCGCATGACGAGAAATTGAACTCGGCCAAAGAGTCGGCCAAAGTGCTGATCGAAGCGGTCAAAAAAGACATCAAGCCGCGCGACATCGTCACCAGAAAATCGATTGAAAATGCGGTGGCCGTCATCATGGCCACGGGCGGTTCGACCAACGCCGTGCTGCATTTCCTGGCCATTGCCCATGCGGCTGAGGTGGAATGGACGATTGACGACTTTGAGCGTATTCGCGTCAAAACTCCCGTCTTGTGCGATCTGAAGCCGTCGGGCAAATACCTGGCGGTGGATCTGCATCAGGCCGGCGGCATCCCGCAAGTCATGAAAACGCTGCTGGCCGCTGGTCTTTTACACGGCGACTGCCTGACGATTTCTGGCCAGACCATTGCCGAAGTGCTCAAGGACGTGCCCGATGCGCCGCGCGCTGACCAGGATGTGATTCGCGCTATTGACAAGCCCATGTACGCGCAGGGCCACCTCGCCATTCTCAAGGGCAACCTGTCGCCTGAAGGCTGCGTTGCCAAAATCACCGGCCTGAAAAACCCGGTCATGACGGGCCCGGCCCGGGTGTTTGATGACGAACAGACGGCGCTCGCCGCCATCCTGGCCGGAAAAATCACGGCCGGCGATGTGATGGTTTTGCGTTACCTCGGCCCCAAAGGCGGCCCCGGCATGCCTGAAATGCTGGCGCCCACCGGTGCGCTTATTGGCGCCGGCCTGGGTGAAAGCGTCGGCCTGATTACCGACGGGCGCTTTTCCGGCGGCACCTGGGGCATGGTCGTTGGCCACGTCGCGCCGGAAGCCGCAGCTGGCGGCAACATTGCGTTCATCAACGAAGGCGACTCCATCACCATTGACGCCAGGCAACTGCTGCTGCAACTCAATATCAGCGACGCAGAGCTGGAAAGCCGCAAGGTCGGCTGGAAAGCACCGGCGCCGCGTTACACCCGGGGGGTGCAGGCCAAATTCGCCTTTAACGCCTCAAGCGCTAGCAAGGGCGCTGTGCTCGACGACTATTGAGGTTAGAGTTGTAAGGAAAAGGCCCGTGAATCAACTGCTTTACGGGCTTTTACTGGGTCAACCCGGCAACTTACAGTCACCAGGCGGGCGGCTCAATGACGCTTTACAGGGGCTTTTCTGGACGACAAACCCATGGCAATCCGCTGCTTGTCAATCCGTTTTTGTTTGCGCTCATCCATTTTTTCGACCTCTTTTCGCTTGGTGTAACCCGATGCGTCGGCCCATGCCCACCAGGCGACGGCAAGCGCAAACGGAGTCAAGACCAGCCACCAGCTCCAGGAAGCTACCGGGCCGATTTCCAGGTATTTCAGGACCAGACCCAAAACGCCCATCAACAACAAATACATCCTTACTCCTGAAATTCTGGCACATGAATGCCGGGTATGGCGATCTGCCAAGGTCAACCCCCGCCACTATAATCGCGTTAATTGACTGTAACCGAATCATTCACTCACTGACACGAGGATACTCCATGAAACGCACCCTTCTGGCAATCGCTTCCGTAGCTGCAGGTTTTGCAGTCTGCGCTCCTGCCATGGCAGATCTTCAGTTGGCCACCGCCAAAAACTGCATGGCCTGCCATGCTATCGACAAAAAACTGGTGGGGCCTTCCTACAAGGATGTTGCCGCAAAATACGCGGGACAGACAGACGCCGCCGGCAAGCTTGAAGCAAAAGTCATGAAGGGCGGCTCGGGCGTTTGGGGCCCCGTGCCCATGCCTGCCAATACCCAGGTCAGTGCTGACGAAGCCAAAAAACTGGTCGCCTGGATTCTGGCGCAGAAGTAATTTGATGGAGCTGTAGCCCAATGCCTTCGGGCTGCATAACCGGCATCCACAAAAAAGCCCGTCAATCGACGGGCTTTTTTGATGGCCGGTGCGGCCCTGCAGAAACTTTACAGGTTCTGCGACAGCTGCTCCAGAATGGCAGGATTTTCAAGCGTTGAGGTGTCTTGCGTCACGGCCTCGCCTTTAGCCACGCCCCGCAGCAGGCGACGCATGATCTTGCCGCTGCGGGTCTTGGGCAGATTGTCGCCAAAACGAATGTCTTTCGGCTTGGCGATCGGGCCAATTTGTTTTCCCACCCAGTCACGCAGTTCCTTGGCAATCGCCTTGGCTTCATCGCCCGTCGGGCGTGAGCGCTTGAGAACCACAAAGGCCACAATCGCCTCGCCGGTCAGGTCATCGGGCCGCCCCACCACGGCGGCTTCTGCCACGATGGGGTGGGCCACCAGCGCCGACTCGATTTCCATCGTTCCCATGCGGTGGCCCGACACGTTCAGCACGTCGTCGATGCGGCCGGTGATGCGGAAATAGCCATTGTCGATATTGCGCACCGCGCCGTCGCCCGCCAGGTAAGTCGTTCCGCCCAGTTCCTCGGGGAAATAGCTTTTCTTGAAGCGCTCAGGGTCGTTCCAGATGGTGCGGATCATGGATGGCCAGGGGCGTTTGACGACCAGCATGCCACCCGAACCATTGGGCAGGTCTTTGCCGGTCTCATCGACGATGGCGGCCATGATGCCGGGCAGCGGCAGCGTGCAGCTGCCGGGAACCAGCGGCGTGGCGCCCGGCAGCGGCGTGATCATGTGGCCGCCGGTTTCGGTTTGCCAGAAAGTATCGATCACCGGGCAACGCTCGTGACCGATGTTTTTGTAGTACCACATCCAGGCTTCGGGGTTGATCGGCTCGCCCACCGAGCCCAGAATCCGCAGGCTGCTCAGGTCGGAACGGTCCGGATGCACTGCTGCGTCGCCTTCGGCCGCCTTGATCAGCGAGCGGATGGCCGTGGGGGCGGTGTAGAAAATCGTGACCTTGTGCTTTTCGATCAT
>JAYWDL010000441.1:0-3387 GCA_043779865.1 Polaromonas sp. | reverse complement strand
TACTGTTTAGTCAGTTAAATGCTTCGTCAGTAGTATCTGTAGGCTTGGCTCAAGCGACACGCCATGGCCAATTACTGCCCCGACAACCTGAGCGAGTTGCAAACGACCGCATGCAACAAGTGAACCCACAGGCCGACTACTGAAGTGCGACGATGGGTCTAAAAGTTTTTTTCAAGGCAAGAGGGCAAACGGGACATGTGCGCACCCCGTTGACGGTCCAAGCAGGCATCCACCGACGTGCTTTAATGAACCAAAACAAGCAAGGGAGCACCGCCACTTAATGCAGAAGTCAATTTCGGGAAAGCTGTACTCAGCCTCGGACTTGGTCAATTTTGCGGCCTGTCCACACCTCACCCATCTTGACCTTCAAAATCTCGATACGCCCCTGCCCAAAGCCGCTGACACGGAAGAAATGGCCCTGATCCAGGACAAGGGCTTCGAACACGAGGCCCGTTACCTGGCAACTCTGCAAAACCATTACGGCAACGTCGTTGACCTGAAACAGGACAACATTTCAGACAGCGTGGCGTTCGCCAATACCCGGCAGGCGCTGCAGAGCGGCGCCCCTGTCCTGTTCCAGGCCACATTCCTGGGTGCGCCGTGGGTTGGTCACGCGGACTTTTTGATTCGTGTTGACACCCCATCCAGACTGGGCGACTTCAGCTACGAAGTGGTGGACACCAAATTGGCCCGCTCCAGCCGGGCCAAATTTCTGCTCCAGCTATGCCTGTATTCAGAAATGCTGGCAGAGGTGCAAGGCATCATGCCGCGCCATATGGTGGTGGTGCTAGGCGATGGCCGCAAGGAGACGTTCCTCGTGGCCGACTATCTGCGCTATTACCGGCAACTCAAGCGGCGATTCCTGGACTGGACCACCCGTGCTGAGGGTGAAAGTTATCCAGAACGCTGTGAGCGTTGTTCCATGTGCCGCTGGCGGGATCTTTGCAGCACGCAGTGGGAGCAAGACGACCACCTCAATCGGGTTGCAGGCATTACCCGCGTGCAGATGCCACGGTTGCGCGCCGCTGGCGTTTCGACCATGGCGGCACTGGCAAAACTGCCTGCTCAAACGCAGGTGCCACGCATCCAGCCGGATACCAAAAATCGGCTGAGCCACCAGGCGCGGCTGCAAGTTCAAACACTGGCAAGCGGCAAGCCGGTTTTCGAGCTGCTGCCGCTGTCCCCCGGCAAGGGCTTTGAGCGGCTCCCGCCACCCAGCGAAGGTGACCTGTTTTTTGACATGGAGGGCAACCCGCTGGAAGATGGCGGATTGGAATACCTGTTCGGGCTGTACTTTTTTGAGAGCGGCAAGGCCGTTTTCAAACCTTTCTGGGCTCACTCCCGTGCGGAGGAGAAAGTCGCCTTCGAAGCCTTCATCGACTTCGTCAAGGCGCACCTGGCGCGGTGGCCCAAGGCCCATGTTTACCATTACGCGCCCTATGAACCCACCGCCCTGAAGCGGCTGATGTCCCTGCACGGAACACGTGAGGACGCCGTCGACAACCTGCTCAGGCAGCGCAAGCTGATTGACCTGTATGCCGTGGTGCGCGAAGGCCTGCGCGTGGGCGAGCCGAGTTATTCCATCAAATACATCGAGCGCTTTTACAGCGCAGCCCGCAGCGGCGACGTGAAAACTGCGGGCGCGTCCATCGTGTTTTACGAGCAATGGAAAGCCACGCAAGATGCGGCTCTGCTACAGGCCATTGAAGATTACAACAAAGACGACGTGGTCAGCACGTTTGAACTTCGGCAGTGGTTGCTGCGCATACGCCCGCACGACGCCGCACTGGCTGGCGCTGCCACTTTGGTTGAGCCGCCTGTGCGCGAAAAATCTGCGAAAGCGTTGGCAGGCGAAGCAGCCATGGAGGCCTATCGCCAAAAGCTGCTGGGCCAGTTGCCCTTGGACCGTTTGATATGGACCGATGCCCATCGCCTGCAGGAGTTGATGTTTCACCTGCTTGGTTTTCACCGCCGCACAGAAAAGCCGGTTTGGTGGGCGCTGTTTTCACGCCAGCAAGCAACCGATGAGGAGCTGCTTGACGACATTGAGGTCATTGCCTGCATGACGCAAGCCAAAGCACCAGTTGCCATTGACGATGGTTGGGATTGCTGTTACCAGTTTCCGGAACAGGAATTCAAGCTCAAAACAGGCGACAACTGCTCGATTGTGGAATCCATGGTCGAAATTGAAGATGTCGTTATTGATGAAGACAAACGCATCGCAAGCTTCTATTGCAAAGGGGACGACGCGCCGCCAGGTGCCGGGCTGGCGATTGGCACTGGTTTGCCCATCAACACGCAGGTCATTCAAAACGCCTACAAGCGCTTTGTTGTCGCCTACCTTGCGGGCCAAGACAAATACAGCGCCGGCCTGGCGTTGCTGAGGCGGGCTGCGCCTCGAATCCTGGGCCAGGCGCCTGGCAAACCCTTGATCGCGCCGGGGGAAGACCTTTTGGCCGGCACCCGCCGCGTGGTGGCCAGCCTGTCGAACAGTTGCCTCTTCATTCAAGGCCCGCCGGGCGCTGGCAAGACTTACACCGGTTCGCACGTTATCGTGGACCTGCTGAAAACCGGAAAAACGGTGGCCGTGACATCCAACAGCCACAAGGCCATCAACAACCTGCTGGCTGCGGTCGAGAAGGTGGCGGAGGCTGACGGATTCACCTTCAATGGCGTCAAAAAATCCAGCGGGCCAGAATCCTGCTTCAACGGGAAATACGTCGCTGACAACCTGGACACCCAGGACATCGTCAAGAAAATTGCCCAGTTTTCTCTGGTTGCAGGCACTGCCTGGCAGTTTTCATCCCCCCGGCTGGAGCAAAAATTCGATTACCTGTTTGTGGACGAGGCAGGGCAGGTATCGCTGGCCAACCTTTTGGCCATGTCCACCTGCGCCAGGAACATTGTTTTGCTGGGCGACCAGATGCAACTGGGCCAGCCCATCCAGGGCGTCCACCCCGGCGAATCCGGCCAGTCCACGCTTGAATACCTTTTGCAGGGTGAGGCCACTATTGCGCCGCAATCTGGTGTGTTTCTGAATGACACCTGGCGCATGCACCCGGATGTTTGCCAGTTCATTTCGAATGCGGTTTATGACGGGCGACTTCAGGCGGAGGAAAAAAATGCCAATCAACGCATGGTATTGGCGGCGGATGCCCACCCTGCGCTCAAGCCGACAGGCATCAAGTTTCTGTCAGCAGAACATGATGGCTGTTCGCAACGCAGCGAGGCTGAAGCCGAGCTGATTCAGGAGATTTTTCAAAGCCTTCTGGGGCAGCGTTACCGCGACCGCGAAGGCGTTGAGCACGCCATGGGTTTGGCCAACATTCTGGTGGTGGCACCCTACAACCAGCAGGTCAACCTGCTCAAACGCATGCTGCCAGAAGG